>NZ_CAXAXY010000027.1:0-32204 GCF_963972885.1 uncultured Pelagibacterium sp.
CGCGGGAATTGACGCGGCGCAAATCGGCGCTGGAAATCTCTTCTCTCCCCGGCAAGCTCGCCGACTGCCAGGAACGCGATCCGGCCAAGGCCGAAATCTTCATCGTCGAGGGCGATTCGGCGGGTGGATCGGCCAAGCAGGGGCGCGACCGCGCAACGCAGGCCGTGCTGCCGCTGCGCGGCAAGATTTTGAACGTGGAACGCGCCCGGTTCGACCGGATGATTTCGTCCGACCAGGTGGGTACGCTGATCACCGCTTTGGGCACGGGCATCGGGCGTGAGGAGTTCAATCCCGATAAGCTGCGCTACCACAAGATCATCATCATGACCGACGCCGACGTGGACGGCGCCCATATCCGTACGCTGCTTTTGACGTTCTTTTACCGGCAGATGCCCGAAATCATCGAGCGCGGGCACCTCTATATCGCCCAGCCACCGCTCTACAAGGTGACGCGCGGGCGCTCCGAGCAATATCTCAAGGACGAGCGGGCGCGCGAGGATTACCTTCTGGCCGGCGGGGTCGAGGATGCGGTGCTCACGACGCGGGCCGGAACGACCCATGCGGGCGCCGATCTGCTTTCGATCGTGGAACAGGCGCGCGACCTAAACCATCTGATCGACAACCAGAACGCGCGTTACAACCGCCAGATGATCGAACAGGCCGCCGTTGTCGGCGCGCTCGATCCGGCGGTCATGGACGCTCCCGAGACCGCCCAGGGACTGGCTGACCGGGTGGCCAACCGGCTGAACCGCATGTCGGACGAGACCGAGCGCACCTGGGAAGGCGCCCTGGACGGCGAGGGCGGATACATCTTTTCGCGCGTGGTGCGCGGTGTGACCGAGAGCCACACGCTCGATGCGGCGCTGCTGGGCTCGGCCGATGCGCGCAAGCTGCGCAACCTGGCCGGCAAGCTCGACGAGATTTATGGAGGCGTCCCGACGCTGATGCGCCGCGAGATCAACCAGGAGGTCTATGGACCGCGCTCGCTGTTCGCGATCGTTCAGGCGGCGGGCGCCAAGGGCGTTTCCATGCAGCGCTACAAGGGGCTGGGCGAAATGAACGCCTCCCAGCTGTGGGAAACCACTATGGACAAGAACGGGCGCACGCTGTTGCAGGTGCAGATCCGGGAAACCGACGACGCGGATTCGATCTTTTCCCAGCTGATGGGCGATCTTGTCGAGCCGCGGCGCGATTTCATCCAGGACAATGCGCTCGCGGTTTCCAACCTGGATATCTGACGGGGTCGGAGTGCGGCCTGGGCGGCGGGTTTCGCCGCCACACGCCGCTCATCGGCAGCACGCGCGCATAATCTGGTAAGCTGCGGCCTTTTGCGAACGCGATGATGCCGGGCTTTATGGACCGGCTTCAACAATCGCCTGCAAGGAATCCGCGTCACGACGCGGCGGAGCACCGAACAGCCTTTTGTACTCGCGTGAGAACTGGGACGCGCTTTCATATCCAACGGCATAACCCACGGTCGCGGCCTCGGCATGTTCAGTCACGAGGCGCCGGCGTGCCTCGTGCAGCCGAACATGCTTCTGATATTGCAGCGGGCTCACGCCGGTCACCGCCTTGAAGCGGCGATGAAACACCGACACGCTCATGCCGGCAATCGCCGCCATGGCGCTAATGCTGAGATGGTCGGCATAATGGTGGCGAACGTAAGCCATCGCCCGGCGAATACGGGACAGCCGCGTGTCAGCCCCGGCAATCTGGCGCAGCAATGCACCATGCGGCCCCATCAGCAGACGAAACATCAGTTCATGCTCGAGGTGGGGCGCAAGGACCGGGATTTCCTGAGGTCTGTCGAGCAGGCTGGCGAGCCGGTGCCACGCATCAAGCAGTGCGGGGCCGGCTTTGGCAACGCCGAAGCCCGAGCCGATGGCAGGCTCGCCGAGCGCGTTCATGTCGAGCAGGATCGTCGAAATCACCGCAGGATCGAGAAAGAGATTGAGCGCCACAAAGGGCTCGTCGGTCGAGGCTTCGCAGACCTGTCCCATCGCCGTCAGCTCGGCCGCCACGACCATGCAATCACTGGCGCCATATTCGAGCGCTCCATCTCCGATAAACGTGCGTTTGCGGCCCTGCAGCACAAGGCAGACGACCGGCTGATAGATCAGGCCATTGGCGTCGGTCGGGTTGTCGATGCAATAGGCATGAAGACGCGGCATCTGCGGGTGCGGCGCGCCGGCATGGCGCAGCGCAATGGCGCGAATGTCGTCAAGTTGTGTCATGGCGCCATTCCACAGCGCTTGCCTCAAAAGGTCAATGGGTCGGCAGAATCAGGCAATCATCCGGGACCATCAGACATCCGCATTGGTGAGAGCATCCCTACATTGTGCCCGTACACGCACGAAAGGATATTGCTATGCAAAAGCGCAGACTCGGCAAGGACGGACCCGAAGTGTCAGCTCTCGGCTACGGCGCCATGGGATTTCACCTCGCTTACGGCGCGGCCGACACGCAAGCGGGCCTGGACCTGATCAAGCACGCCTATGAGATGGGCGTTACCTTGTTTGACACCGCCGAACTCTATGGCTGGGGCGAGAACGAGAAATTCATCGGAAAGGCGGTAGAGGGCTTTCGCGACGACATCGTTATCGCCACCAAATTCGGCTTTGCCCTCGACAATGGCAATTACGGCACCAACAGCCAGCCTGACCATATTCGCAAAGTGACCGAAAACAGCCTGCGCTATCTTGGTGTCGACCATATCGACATCCTCTACCAGCACCGCGTCGATCCCGATGTGCCGATCGAAGACGTTGCCGGGACCGTCAGGGACCTGATCGCCGAAGGCAAGGTCAAGTATTTCGGCCTCAGCGAAGCCGGGCCGCAGACCATCCGCAAGGCCCATGCCGTGCAGAAGGTGACGGTCCTGCAGACCGAATATTCGGTTTTTGAACGCGACGTCGAAGCGGTCCTGCCCACCACGCGTGAACTGGGCATTGGATTTGTCGCCTATTCGCCGCTTGGCCGTGGCTTTCTCACCGGGTCCGTAAAGCCTTCGGCAGAATATGAGGAGGACGACATGCGGCGCTTTGATCCACGCTGGCAACCAGGCAATTTTGAAAAGAACCTCGATGCCGTCCGCCAGCTTGGCGAGCTGGCCCAGTCCAAGGGCATAACGGTGTCTCAGCTGGCGCTGGCCTAGCTCCTGGCCCAGGGCGACGACATCGTGCCGATCCCCGGAACGCGCCGGATCGAACGTCTCGAGGAAAACCTGGCCGCTGCGGATTTAACGTTGTCGACCGATGATCTGTTCCGCATCGCAACTATCCTGCCGGACGGCGCTTTCGGTGCGCGCTACGCCGGCGGCATGGTCCCGGACTGGATCTGACAGACAATGGGTGGCTGGCATTGCTTGCCACCCATCATCGAACAGAGGCACCGCTTCACAAAAAGATGCGCTGAACGCGCAGACGCGTGCAAACGAAGATGTTTTTCCAGCGTTATGGCCTTGAGAAACAGTGTTGCGAGCCGAATTCTCGATTGCGCAGGACCGTTTAAAATCCCTTTTCGCCGCGCGAACTGACGGCCAGTTTCTCGACGAGGTCATCGGGGATGGGTTTGCTTGCCGAGAATGTCACGCCGGTCCTGGTGGCCTTGAGGTTTAGCGACGCAATCTGCTTGGCATGGGCGGCAATTGCGCCGGGATCGACATAGAGACCACATTTTTTGCTAAAGGCGGCATGGCCCGCGACGATCGTTTCCTCGATCTGAAATCCAGCCATCCGCGAGAGCGGGCCTTCCTGAAAAGGCCATTCGGCAATCGATGCCGGAACAAATTGCGACCCTCTCCCCCCGGTTAGGCAAAAACCGTTGCCGTGCGGCCACACTGGCGGGTAAGAGTGGAAAAATTCACATAAACGCGCCACAATTGAACGCGATAGCGGTAGGCATCGCGTTTGCGCCCGGACGATGGCGCGCGTCGATTTTTCACGACCATGCTCGAAAGTGATCTTTGATGGATCTTCGTCTCTCTCCCGATGATCGCGTCGATGGCGGCCCGCAGCGCAAGGCCAGGGGCCAGCGCGCGCAGGCCGGATCAGGCTCCAATGGGCCCAAGGGTGGCAAACCCCGCCGGCCGCAGAACCGCAAGGTGACGAAAAAGCGCTCGGGCGGGATGCGGTTTATCGTGGGGTTTGCGTATTTCTGTTTCACGATGCTGCTTTTGGGCGGCGTCGCGGTGGCCGGAATCGTTGTCTATTACGGGCAGGATCTGGGATCGTCCTCCACCTGGGAAGTGCCCCAGCGTCCGCCCAATATCCGCGTGCTGGCGTCCAACGGGCAGCTTTTGACCAATCGCGGGCAGACCGGCGGGGAGGCCGTGGGCATTCACGAATTGCCGCCCTATGTGGGCCAGGCCGTGGTGGCGAGCGAAGACAGACGCTTTTACAGCCATTTCGGGGTCGATCCGATCGGGCTGGCCTCGGTGGGGATCGAAATGATCCGCGCGGGCGGCATCACCCGCGGCGCCTCCACCATCACCCAGCAGGTTGCCAAGAATTTGTTTCTGACCCCCGACCAGACGCTTGGCCGCAAGGTGCAGGAAGCGCTTCTGGCGGTGTGGCTGGAACAGAACTATTCCAAGGACCAGATCCTGGAGCTTTATCTCAACCGCGTGCATTTCGGGTCGGGTTCGACCGGGATCGAAGCTGCGGCGCAAACCTATTTCGGCATTTCGGCGCGCAATCTCTCGCTGGGTCAGGCGGCCATGCTGGCCGGCATTCTGCCCGCGCCGAGCTATTACAACCCGCGCACCCATCCCGACCGGGCCGCCGAGCGGCAGCGGCTGGCGCTGGCCAACATGGTGCGTGAGGGCTACATCACCGAGCAGGAGGCCCAGGCCGCTGCCCAGAACATGGATGCCAACATCACCACCGAGCGGGTGGCGGGCACCGAATATTACGTCGCGGACTGGGTGGAATCGCTCATGAACGACTATCTGGGCGAGGTGAACGAGGACGTCGTGGTTTCGACCACGCTGGACTGGGACATGCAAAAGCAGGCCGAATTCGTCATCAAGGAAGCCGTCGCCTCACAGGGCGAGGACCTGGACTTTTCCCAGGCGGCCTTTGTGGCCATGGACACCGAAGGCCGGGTGCGTGCCCTGGTGGGCGGGGTCGATTACAGCCAATCGAGCTATAACCGCGCCGTGACCTCGCGTCGTCAGCCGGGATCGGCCTTCAAGCCCTTTGTCTATCTTGCCGCCCTGCAGCAGGGCTATACGCCCGACACGCTGATGGTGGACGAACCGCTCGACTATGAGGGCTGGCAGCCGGAAAACTCCAATGGCCGCTATGTCGGGCCGGTGCTGTTGCGCGACGCGCTGGCCTTTTCCATCAACACGGTATCGGCGCGCCTGGCCATAGATATCGGGCCAGAAAATGTGGTGGAGACGGCCTATCGGATGGGCTTTTCCACCAATTTCCAGCCGGTGCCCTCGATCGCGCTGGGCACTCAGGAAGTCTCGCTGCTCGAGTTGACCAGCGCCTATGCCCCGTTTGCCAATGGCGGTTATGGGGTGGTGCCCAATGTGATCACGCGGATCACCACAACCGATGGCGAAGTGCTGTTTGAAGAAACGCCAGCCGGACCGGGCCGTATCCTGACCGATGAGCAGGTGGGCATGATGAACGACATGCTCCAGACCGGCGTTCAGGCCGGAACGGGCACGCGGGCGCAACTGGGCAACTGGCCGATGGCCGGCAAGACCGGCACGACCCAGCGCAACCGCGACGCGCTGTTTGTCGGTTACACCGCAAGCCTTGTGGGCGGCGTGTGGCTGGGCAATGACGACGACACCCCGACCCGGGTGTTCGGCGGACAGATACCGGCCCAGATCTGGCGCGACATCATGGCCGAAGCCCATGAGGGCCTGCAGAGCGCGGCGCTGCCTGGCAATTATGTCAAGCTCCAGGACCGCGTGGCGGTGCCGATGCAGGACACCATGCCGGCGACCGGAACACCCGTCACGATCGACCAGATCCAGGGTCAGCCGGGTCAGCAGCCTGCCCCGTTGCCCCAACAACAGATCCAGCCGCAACAGCAGCAGCCCGTGGCGGTCCCGGCCGATGACGGGATCGGCGGCCTCCTTAACGGGCTGTTTGGCGAGTAGGATCGGCGGCGCTGGACGTTTGAGAAAGCCCGGGTTTGTGCCCGGGCTTTTTTTGTTGCGGCCTGGGGCGTTGTTCAGAGCGCCATCAGCGCTGCGCCATTGGCCTTGAGCCAGGCTTTGGGGCGCTCGTAATGGGGACACGTTTTCGCGACGGTGCGCCAGAAGACCGGCCGATGGTTCATTTCGAGAATGTGAGCCACCTCATGGGCGGCGACGTAATCGAGAACGTCGGGTGGGGCGAGGATCAGGCGCCAGTTGAAATTGAGGCTGCCAGAGGACGAGCACGATCCCCAGCGGGTCGATTGATCGCGCAGGGTGATGGCCGAAACCGTCACGCCCAGATTTTGCGCGTGGCGGTTGCAGGCCATCTCAAGATCGTGGCGGGCCTCTTTCTTGAGCCAGTCGACAAGGCGGCGGCGCATGTGGTCGGGACCGCCGGGCACGTGCAATTGTGGCTCGTCCCCCTCGTTGACGACGGTGACGAGACCGCGCAGCCCGCTGAGGCCGACCAGGCGGTGGGGGCTGCCGCGCAGGGGAATGATGGCGCCGGGGGCGAGTGCGTAAGGGCTCTGGATGCGGCTGAGCCGGGCGGACAGCCAGCCGGTGTTGCGCTCGAGAAAGGCTTGCGCCTCGGGCCAGCGCCCGCCGCGCGGCACAGTCAGAACCGGCTCTCCCCGCGCCGAAACGCTCAAGCGATAGGACCGGGCCCGGGCGTTGACCCGCACGGCTACGGTAACCGGACCGGACGCGATGACGAGCTCGGTCGTTTCAGGGATCGCGGTTCGGGCAAAAAGGCGGGGCAGCCCCATCCATTGTCTCTTTGGCAGAAAAGGGAATCGCGGGCGCCATTATGCAGGCTGGCCGGGCTGACAAAACAAAAAAGAAGCGGCACGTCGGAAAGGAGCGTGCCACTTCTTATCGTATCGCGCTTTTGGACAGGCGGAGGCGGCCTGTTTTTCAAAACGCGATCAAAGGGTGCCTTGGGCGGAGGCGGCCCAAGGCGCGGCCGGGGACCAAAGGGAGGGGGAACAATCCACCGGCCGAAGGGAACTCTTGAGGGCGATCACCGGCCCCTAGGCCGGCGATCTGTCTGGTTTAGTACCCCTGACGCTCGCCGCCATCGTCATTGCGGTTGTCGTCGTGGCGGGGGGCATTGCGGTCCCGCATGAAGCGGTCGAACTCTTCGCGATCACGCGCCTTGCGCAGATTGGCGAGGTGTTCTTCGAATGCCTGGCGGTCTTCTTCGAGTTTACGGCGTTCCTCGTCGAGGCGCTTGAGCTGCTCGTCGCGATACTCGTCGAAGGCGGCATTGCCGGTGGCCGAAGCGCGATAGTGGCGCGGGCCACAGCCGCGGGATTTGAAGTTTGACTTCTGGCCGGCGATCCAGCTTTCAGCCTTTTCACGGCTGCCGCCCATATATTCGCCCCATAAAATGTAGGCGAGGACGGCCATGCCTAGCGGCCAGAAGATGATAAAGCCCAGAACCATCAAAGCGATGGTTAGCGGGGACCATGCGGGTTTGATAATTGCACTGTTCATGTTGCGGTCTCTCCAGTCTCGAACACAACAAAATTTGGGGTCGCCGGCGCCCGCATCAAGGGTTAGCGCATAAATTTATCGCTCTTGAAAACTGATATAGAGTGCCCATAGACCCGCCCGGAGAGATAAAAAAATGAGCGAAATCACACAGTCCAGCGCTCCGGCGCCGGCGCGCAGCGCCAATCCCATGCGGCTTGAAACGCTCGTGCTTTTGCGCTGGCTGGCCATTTCGGGCCAGCTGATCACCGTTGTGGTCGTGCGCTACGGGCTGGGCTACGACGTGCCGCTGGGGGCGTGCCTGTTGCTGATCGCGCTTTCGGTGCTGGTCAATGCGGGGCTGTTGATCCGCTACGGGCCGGGTCACCGGCCCTCGACCCGGCTGGCATTCCTGCAGCTTGCCTATGACAGTCTGCAACTCGGAGGGCTGCTTTATCTCACCGGCGGGCTGGGCAATCCGTTTGCCATATTGCTGCTCGCGCCGGTTTCGGTTTCCGCTTCGACGCTGGCTTCGCGCGAAACGATCTGGGTGGGCACGCTGGTCATTGCGATCGCCAGCGCGCTGGCTTTGTTTCATATGCCCTTGCCGTGGATCGAAGGGGTCAGTTTCGAGCCGCCACGCATCTATCTCACCGGGGTGTGGATCGCGATCCTGTGCGCTGTGGGGTTTGTCGCCGGGTACACCAACAAGGTGGCTCATGAGGCCCGCCAGCTTGTCGATGCGCTGACCATCACCGAGTTGGCCCTGTCGCGCCAGCAACAGCTTTCGGCGCTCGACGGGCTGGCGGCGGCCGCCGCCCATGAGCTGGGCACACCGCTGGCCACCATTGCGCTGGCAGCCAAGGAAATCCGGCGCGACCATGGGGAAGGGGAGCTGGCCGAAGACCTCGATCTCATCATGGATCAGGTGGCGCGCTGCCGGGCGATATTGGGAAAATTGCGAAACCTGCGGCCATCGGGATCGGACCTTTTCGACAGCGCGACACTGTCCGACATCGTCGCCGAGCTGGCCAAGGCCCATGAAGGGCCGGCGCTGGTCGAGGGCAAATCGATCAATCTGGCCCAGACCCGGGCCGAGCAGGACGAGCCGGTGATCGCGCGCAATGTGGCGCTGCTCTACGGGCTGGGCAATCTGATCGAAAATGCCGTGCAGTTCGCAAAGGTTGAGGTGACGATTCGGGCCGTCTGGGACGGGCGGCGGGTGATGATCGCCATCATGGACGACGGACCGGGATTTCCGCCGGACCTTTTAAGCCGGCTCGGGGAACCCTATCTGACAACAAGGACGAAAGACCGGTTCGATCCGCGCCAACCCGATGGCGGGGGCGGGCTGGGACTGGGCGTGTTCATTGCCAAGACGCTCCTGGAGCGGACCGGCGCGACGCTCAAATTCTTCAATGCCCGGGCAAACGGGCATGCCTGTGTGGAAATCAGCTGGCCGCGTGACACCCTGGTCCGAAATGCCGCACGCGACGTATGAGGTATCTTGTGTGTAAGCTTTTGACGTTTTCGCCACAATTGGCCATAAGCAAGACGCGAGAGGATCAAGGCCAATGACAGAGATTTCCGAGCTTCCCGACACCGAGCGCACCCTGCTGCTGGTCGACGACGACAAGCCCTTCCTGACCCGGCTCGAAAGGGCGATGGACAAGCGTGGCTTTATCGTTTCGATCGCCGATACGGTGGCTGGCGGGCTGGCGGCGGTCAAAGCCAACAGCCCGGCCTTTGCGGTGGTCGATCTGCGGCTCGAGGACGGAAACGGGCTGGCCGTGGTCCAGGCGCTGCACGAGAACCGTCCCGGCGCGCGGGCGGTGGTCCTGACCGGTTACGGCAATATTGCAACCGCGGTCACGGCGGTCAAACTGGGTGCGGTCGATTATCTTGCCAAACCGGCCGACGCCGACGACATCGTCAAGGCGCTGATGGCCGGCGATGACGATATCAGGCCCGAGGCACCGGAAAACCCCATGTCGGCGGACCGGGTGCGCTGGGAGCATATCCAGCGGGTTTACGAATTGTGCGACCGCAATGTTTCGGAAACGGCGCGCCGGCTCAACATGCACCGGCGCACGCTGCAGCGCATTCTCGCCAAACGCGCGCCGCGCTGATCGGTCTAAAAAGAAGGCCGCCTTAGAGCTCGGTCAGGATTTGATTGACTCAAATCCTTGGCTCTAAGCCCTTGTTTTTTCGCGTGTTGCGAACCGCAATACCGTTTCCATCCCCGATCGCGTCGAGGACATGGTTTTGCTGGACACGCTCTATTCGGCGGCCTGCTGGTTTTCGGGCTCGGGCTGGAGCGGGTTTTCGCTCTTGGGCCCGGCGATCAACAGCCGTTGCTTGCGGCGGCGGCGGGTGATGCGGACCTGTTTGACCCGGCGAGCATCGGCGCGGGTGATCTCGAATTCAAAGCCCTTGAGCTTGGAGACCACTTCGCCCCGTACCGGCACGCGGCCGAGCATGGCCACCATGAGCCCGCCCAGAGTATCGACTTCCTCGGCATATTCACCGGGATCGAAATCGGAGCCGATGGCCTCGATCAGATCGACAAGCTCCACGCGGGCATCGGCGATGAAACTGTCCTCATCGACCGTGCGCAGCATCGAAGCTTCGCTCTCGTCATGCTCATCCTCGATGTCGCCAACCACCGCTTCGAGCAGATCCTCGATGGTGACCAGCCCGTCGGTGCCCCCATATTCGTCGATCACCACCGCCATATGCATGCGGGTGGCCTGCATGGAGGCCAGAAGATCGGTTACGGGCATCGAGGGGGGCACGAAGAGCACCTTGCGCACCAGGTCGAGCTTGCCGATGCGCTGTTTGAGCGTCGGGGTGACGAATTTGACCGGGCTTTGAGTGTTATGGCCGTTCGAGCCATTGCCGGCGGTCGGGGCGGCCGATTTGGCCGGCTCGGTGACCTTTTCAAGCACGTCCTTGATGTGGATCATGCCCGCGACATTGTCGAGGCTCTCCTCATAGACCGGCATGCGAGAATGGCCGACCTGGCGGAAGCGGTCGATGACATAGCCGACATTGACGCTGGAATCGACGGCCTCGATATCGGCGCGGGGCACCATGACATCCTCGACGCGCAATTCGCCGAGCTTGAGCACATTTTGCAAAATGGCACGCTCGGATGCGGAAAATGTCGTGTCGGTGGACAGGAACGGGCCCTCGAGCGCTTCCTTGAGATCGGTGCGCAAGGACGCGGGTCTGCCCGGCAGATGGGCACGAATCCGCGCCCATAGCGATGGCTTGTTGTCGCTTGAAGTTGACTGTGTCTGGTCGCCCTCAGGGCGATGCGGCCGGCGCGCCGCGGCGCTAGATTGATCGCTATCGGTCATTTGGGGTGCGGCGGGCGTTTGTTTTTTCGGCCCAACCGTCGGCACTCCGTATCTTGTTGCGCAAAGATCAGTCGTTCAAAAGAACCTGACCATCATAGGGGTCTGGATACCCCAGCAGCCCCATAATATCTGTTTCTCTTGCCTCCATGGCAAGGGCTTCGTCTTCGGTTTCGTGGTCATAGCCCAAAACATGGAGCATTCCGTGCACCAGAAGATGGGCGAAATGGTGCTCGAAAGGCTTTTCGAGATCGTCGGCTTCGGCCACCAATGTCTCATAAGCGAGCGATATGTCACCCAAAAGACCTTCAATGGGATCATCGTCCTCGAGCGCGGGAAACGAGAGCACATTTGTCGGCTTGTCCTTGCCGCGCCACTCGCGGTTGAGCGCCTGCTGGGAGCGATTGTCGGTCAAGAGCACCGAGATTTCGCAGGGGCCATCGGTTGCAAAGCCCGAATTTTCCAGCGCCGCGCCGAGGACCGTTTCGGCCAGGGGCTGGAAGGTTTGCGGCCAGTCCCCGGCCTCGAGATTGATCTCGACGGACAGTTCGGGCGTCAAACCTCGAGCTTTCCTTCGGAGGCCGGGCTCTTGCCGGTTGCGCCTTCATAGGCCCGCACGATGCGCGCAACCAGAGCGTGGCGCACAACGTCCTTGTCGGTAAAGCGCGTGGTGTGAATGCCTTCGACATCGGAGAGAAGATGGAGGGCCTCGACCAGCCCCGATTTTTCGCCACGCGGCAGATCGACCTGGGTGGGATCGCCGGTGATGATCATTTTCGAATTTTCACCCAGCCGGGTCAGAAACATCTTCATCTGCATCGAAGTGGTATTCTGGGCCTCATCCAAAATGACGGCGGAATTGGCCAGGGTACGCCCGCGCATGAAGGCGAGCGGAGCCACTTCGATGGCCCCGGACGCTATGCAGCGCTCGACCACTTCGGGCTGCATCATGTCGTAGAGCGCGTCGTAAAGGGGCCGGAGATAGGGATCGACCTTTTCCTTCATGTCGCCGGGCAGAAAGCCCAGACGCTCGCCCGCTTCCACGGCGGGGCGGGAGAGGATGATGCGATTGATTTCGCCACGCTCGAGAAGGGTCGCCGCATGCGCGACGGCGAGATAGGTCTTGCCGGTGCCCGCGGGGCCGACGCCGAACACCATCTCGAAGCGGTCCATGGCGCGGATATAGCCATCCTGGGCCGGATTGCGGGCGACGATGGTGGCCTTGCGCGTGGCGATCTGGGCCATGCGCACCTTGCCGCGCTTCTCGAGCGTGGGAAGCGAGAGCTGGCTGTCCTCGGACTGGACCATGCGGATCACGCCATCCACATCGGCGGGGCCGACGGCCTTGCCCTCTTCGAGCATGTCGTAGAGCGATTCAAGCGCGCGGCGCGCCTGGTCGACGGCGTTGGCGCCACCGCGCAACATCACATGATTGCCGCGCGAATTGGCCTGGACCCCCAAGCGCTGCTCGATGAGCGCCAGGTTCTGGTCGAATTCGCCATACAATTGGGAGACGAGCCGATTGTCTTCGAACGCCAGTTCGAGATGGGCGGCGGCGGACTGGTCGGGTTGCGACCGCAAATTCCGTGTCAAACGCGGGAGCTCCAAGGCAGCGTTGCGACTCTTAACAAGGGTAAGGCTATCAGACCGCGATTCGATCCGCTGTGACAATTGTGCCTTCGAGCGAATTTTTTGCCTGAGCGATGATTTCGACCGGCAGGATCTGGCCGATCAGGCTTTGATCGGCGCCGATATGGACCGCCTGCAGATAGGGCGAGCGGCCCGCCACCTGACCGGGATTGCGGCCGGGCTTTTCGATGAGCACCGGCAAGGTCATGCCCACACAGCCGGCGTTGAATTTTTGCGACTGGCGGGTGATTTCGGCCTGCAGCACTTCGAGGCGCTCGGCCTTGACGTGTTCTTCGATCTGATTGTCCATCTGCGCGCCGGGCGTGCCCGGGCGGGTGGAATATTTGAACGAGAAGGCCGAGGCGTAGCCGATCTTTCTGACCATATCCACTGTCGCTTCGAAATCGGCATCGGTCTCACCGGGGAAACCGACGATGAAATCGCCCGAGAGCGCCATATCGGGGCGGGCGGCGCGAATGCGGTCGATGATCTCGAAATATTCGGCAGCGGTGTGGCGCCGGTTCATGGCTTTGAGGATCGAATCCGAGCCCGACTGCACCGGCAGATGGAGATAGGGCATCAACTGGGGCAGATCGCGGTGGGCGGCGATCAGTTCGTCATCCATGTCGCGCGGGTGCGAGGTGGTATAGCGGATGCGCTCGATGCCATCGATTTCGGCCAGCATGTGGCAGAGCGCGCCCAGGCTGACGCTGTGACCGTTTCCATCCAACCCGTGATAGGCGTTGACGTTCTGGCCCAGAAGGGTGATTTCGCGCACCCCGGCATCGGCCAGCCCGCGCGCCTCGGCAAGAACCTGTGCGACGGGGCGGGAGACTTCAGCGCCGCGCGTATAGGGGACGACGCAGAACGAGCAGAATTTGTCGCACCCTTCCTGAACGGTCAAAAATGCCGTCAGGCCGCGAGAAATGGTCACTTCCTTTTTTGGCGCCGGAAGATGGGCGAATTTGTCTTCCTCGGGGAAATCGGTGTCGATGACCCGGCCGTTTTGCGCCTTCGAGAGAAGTTCGGGCAGGCGGTGATAGGATTGCGGGCCAAAGACCAGGTCCACCGCCGGGGCGCGGGCCATGATTTCCTCGCCCTCGGCCTGGGCCACGCAGCCAGCCACCCCGATCAGCATTTTTTTGGCGCCGGGCTCGCGCTCATTTCGGAAATCGCGGATGCGGCCGAGTTCGGAATAGACCTTTTCGGCGGCCTTTTCGCGGATGTGGCAGGTGTTCAAAAGCACCAGATCGGCCTCGCCCATCTCCGAGGTCGGCGTATAGCCGTGCGGGGCCAGCGCGTCGGTCATCCGATCGCTGTCATAGACGTTCATCTGGCAGCCATAGGTCTTGATGAAGACCTTCTTGGCGTTGGGGAGATCTGGCTGTTTGTCGCTCATGGGCGCGGTTTACACCACTTCCCCATCTCTTGGCAAAGGGTCAGCGCGATTGAGGGCGTTGAGCATGCGCCGGACAGTGGTCTGGGCCCGTTTTGCGACCAGTTTGCGATCGATCGTGGCGGGTATGGGCGCGCCGAAGGCGAGAACCACATCCTTGGGGCCCGATCCGAGGATGGCGCCGAGATTGTCCGTGATACCCATATCGCCGATCCAGGCGATCTGGCGGCGTTCAGACCGCGAGAGGGGGAGGCCGGAGATTTTGGTATAGGCGATGGCGAGGGGCTGGATGCTGGCGCCGTCCTTTGGGGCGGCGCCGATAAGGGCCGAACGGAACGGCAGCACATGGGTGCCGATACCGGAGGTGCCTTCAGCAAACAACAGCACGGGAACCCCTTGGGCAATGCGGGCGCTCATCTCGGCCGCGGTGCGGCGGGTGTCGGTGCGGCGGGCGCGGTCGACGAAGACGGTTTTGTGCATTCTGGCCAGGGTGCCGATCAGGGGCCAGCGGGCCACATCGGACTTGGCAACGAAGCTGACCGGGACTTTGCTGGCGACAGCGATGATATCGAGCCAGCCAATATGGTTGGCGACGACGAGAACGGGGCCCTTTGCCAGTGGTTGACCGGCCAGCGCCACGCGCAGGCTCAGAGTGAAAGCGAGGAGCTTGAAAAAGATCGAAGGCAGCAATTGCCAGCCCGGCAGGCCCGTTCGCACGATCACAAACTGGATCGGCAGGCCCAAAAGGGTGAAGGGCAGGACGACAAGCCCAAAAAACACAAGGCGCAGGGCCACGTGGCTTTCCCTAGAGCCGTTCAGGATTTGATTGACTCAAATCCCTGGCTCTAAACCCTGGTTTTCTCGCGCGTCCGAACTGCAAAAACCGCTCCACTTATGCTGGACACGCTCTAGCTGTCCCTGGTCTTGTCCTTTAGGGGAATTGCGTAGAGTTCGAGGCGGTGGTCGACAAGCTTGTAGCCGAGCTTTTTGGCGATCACTTCCTGAATGGCCTCGATCTCCTCGTTGCGGAATTCGATGACCTTGCCCGAGCGGATGTCGATCAGATGATCGTGGTGTTCGTCGGGGATCTGCTCGAACCGGGCGCGGCCGTCCTTGAAATCGTGCTTGGTGACCAGCCCCGCTTCCTCGAACAGATTGACGGTGCGATAGACCGTGGAGAGCGAAATGCGCGGATCGATGGCCGAGGCGCGGCGGTAGAGCTCTTCGACGTCAGGGTGGTCGGTGGCCGCTTCGAGGACGCGGGCGATCACCCGGCGCTGGTCGGTCATGCGCATGTTGCGCGTCACGCATTGCTCTTCAAGCGTTGCTTCGGTGAAAGGCTCGTTGCCCATGCCCGCCTCGCGCATCTGTGCCGATAGGTGATCGGGTTAGCCGATCGGCGCGGCCATGACAAGGGCGGTGGCGGCGCTGCCATCGGGCTTCGGGTAATAGCCCTTGCGGGTGCCGATATCGGCAAAGCCGAAGCGCCGATAGAGCGCGATGGCCGGCGCGTTGGTTTCATCGACCTCGAGAAAGAGCGTTCTGACCGGGCTCATGGCCAGATCGGCAAAGGCCGCGCCAAGCAGCGCGCGCCCGAGACCGCGGCTGCGTTTTCTGGGATCCACCGCTATGGTGAGCAATTCGCTCTCAGCGCCGGAAATGCGCAGCATGGCAAAGCCGGAAATGATGCGTTTGGCGTCGGTTGCGATATAGGCGGGGGTGGTTTTGGGATCGGCAAGATAGGCTGCGAAATCGGACGTGAGCCAGCCGCGATAAAAGCCCTGGGCATGCAGTTTTGCCAGAGCGGCAGCGTCGCGGGTTTCGCCGCGCGCGATGTGCAGGCCGTTGGGGGCCGTCCAGAAATTCATTTGCGTGCCACCCCGAAGCCGAGCTGGGGTTTGGCGTCGGCGGCGCGGATATAGGTGGGATCGGGGGGGAAATCGATGGCGCGCGCGCGCGAGGCAAAAGCGGCCATACGCGCGATATCGATCATCGGATCGTCCGGCGTTGTGCGGGCGGCGACCTGGAGGATCTGTTTGAGATCGACGAGGTCTGCCTTGTCGCGCGGCTTGCCGGGAGCCGAAAAGCTCTGGCGATAGGCTTCGCCGCGCTTGGCATCGACGATCAATTCGCACGGCCCCTGGCGCGAGAGCGAAAGGGCGAGCAGCGAGGGGATGCCGATGACCGGGATATCGAGCGCAAGGCCGAGCCCCCGGGCTGTCGAAAGGCCGATGCGCAGGCCGGTAAACGAGCCGGGGCCGGTGGAAACGGCGATGCGACTGAGGGCATTATAGGTCAGCCCGCACCGGTCCAGAAGCGTCCCGATGGCGCCGAAGATGATTTCGGCGTGACCCTTTGCGATGTCGCGAATTTCGGTTTCCAGGGTGCCGTTCGACAAGACAAGCGCCAGTTGCAGGCGGTCGCGGGCTGTATCAATGGCAAGGGTGACGGGCGTGCTCATGGCGGTTTCGATAGGCCGAAACGAAAAACCCCGCAAGCGGTTTGGGCTTGCGGGGTTTTTGTGTGGCTGCGTTGGCAGCCCCGTAAGGCGTGAGGCCTATGGGTATGATTTGAACGCAGGCTTTTAGATCTGCTGAACCTGTTCAACGCCAGGAACGAAATGACGCAGCAGGTTTTCGATGCCCGATTTGAGCGTCGCGGTCGATGACGGGCAGCCCGAGCAGGCGCCCTGCATGTGCAGGAAAACCGTGCCTTCCTTATACCCCTTGAAGGTAATGTCGCCGCCGTCCATGGCGACTGCGGGGCGGACGCGGGTAGCGAGGAGTTCCTTGATGACTTCGACGGTTTCGGCGTCATCATCTTCGAAAAATTCATCGCCCGTATCGACAGGCTCGGACGCTGCGCCTTCGGCGAGAATGGGCTTGCCGCTCATGAAATGTTCCATGACGGCGCCCAGAATGGCGGGCTTTATGTGCGCCCAATCAATGGGTTCGTCCTTAGTCACCGATACGAAATCGGAGCCCAGAAACACACCCGAAACACCATCGACGGAAAACAGGGCCGAAGCGAGCGGGGAGTTGCGGGCCATATCGGCGTCGCGGAAATCGCGCGGTTCGCCGGGCAGCACGTCGCGGCCGGGGAGGAATTTGAGCGTTGCCGGATTGGGGGTGGCTTCGGTCTGGATGAACATTTTTCCGCCTCTCGAGGCTCTTTAGAATTATTCCAAGTTGGTTTGGAAGATAATCCTTTTGCAGACAAATGCAAGAGGCTGGGAGGGTGCGGCGGCGCGGGGGTGGCATCTTCCACCATCGTCATCCCGGGCGAAGGCCGGGGTGACAGCGGGTGGGTTTGACGGGGCTGGGTCCAGGGCCGGGATAGGCCGCTACACCAGCGGGCATGACCCCATTCAGCACAATGCGGCGAGATCGGCGTCCGAAATGGTGCCGGGAACCACGGTGACCGGAACGCGGAACGCGTTGGCGCCGCGTGCGGCGATCGAGGCAACGAGAGGGCCGGGGCCTTCCGAGGAATCCGCGGCCGCGAGCACGAGAATGGCGACGGCGGGGTCCTCGGCGATGTGGGCCTCGATGGCGTCGGTCTTTTTGCCCTCGCGAATCACGCGTTCGACCTTGATCGAACCGAAGGCGGCGATGTTGGCGGCGTAGCGGGCCTGCAGCGCTTCGATATTTTCGTAGGCCTCGGCGCGCATCACCTCTTCGACACCCAGCCAGTGCTGGAAATTGTCGGGCTCGATGATCGAGAGCAAGGCCACTGTGCCGCCGGTACGGCGCACGCGCAGGGCGGCAAAGGTGACCGCCTTGGCGCATTCGGGGCTTTCGTCCACGACGACCAGGAACTTGCGTTTGTATTCGTCGTCGTAGCGATCCTGGGTGTCGGGCAAGCGCTTTTGTCCGGAGCTGATTTAGGGATGGCGATGCTGCCACAGCGCGCGATGGGCGCGCAAGTGGCTCCATGATGTCCAATTGTGCTCAGCGAATAAAGCCCACAATGTCGCGGACTTCGAGCATGGTTTTCGCGGCGATCTCGCGGGCCCTGTCGGCGCCATTGCGCAGGATGGTTTCGATCTGGGCCGGGTCGGCGACCAGCCGGCGCATTTCGTCGGCCTGGGGGGCGAGAACCGAAACGGCGAGATCGGCAAGGGCGGGCTTGAAGGCGCCGAACCCTTGTCCGCCATATTCGGCCAGCACCTCGGCGACCGATTTGTCCGAAAGCGCGGCGTAGATGCCGACCAGATTGGCCGCTTCGGGACGGTTTTCCAGGCCCTTTTCTTCACTGGGCAACGCGTCGGCGTCGGACTTGGCCTTCTTGATCTTTCTGGTGATCGTTTCGGCGTCGTCCATCAGATAGATGGTGGCCATGTCCGAGCTGGATTCGGACTTGCTCATCTTCTTTGTCCCATCGCGCAGGCTCATCACCCGTGTGGCCGGGCCGGTGATGACCGGTTCGGGGAGCGGGAAATACGCCTCGTCGAGCCCGTTGGCGGCGATCGAGGGGGCAAAGTCGTGATTGAACTTGGCGGCGATGTCGCGGGAGAGTTCGAGATGCTGTTTCTGATCTTCGCCGACCGGAACGTGAGTACCCTTATAGAGCAGGATGTCGGCGGCCATCAGCGAAGGGTAGGCGAACAGGCCCAGCGAGACGTTTTCGGAATTTTTGCCCGCCTTGTCCTTGAACTGGGTCATGCGGCTCATCCAGCCCATGCGCGCCACGCAATTGAATACCCAGGCCAGTTCGGCGTGTTCGGCAACCTGGGACTGGTTGAAGATGATGTGGGCGGAAGGATCGACGCCGGCCGCGATATAGGCGGCGGCGATTTCATAGGTCCAGCGCTTGAGATCGGCGGGGTCCTGCCAGACGGTGATCGCATGCATATCGACGACGCAATAGATGCACTCGAAATCGTTCTGCAGCGGCACGAAACGGCGGATGGCGCCGAGATAATTGCCGAGATGCAGATCGCCCGAGGGCTTGATGCCGGAAAAGACGCGATCGGTGAAAGGCATTGGACTTACGGTCCCTTAATGTTTGACGAAACATGCCCAGAAACGGGCAGCACAAGGGTTTAGAGCCTCAGCGCCGCCGCCGCAAGCGCCCGAGAACCGCGCCGAGCGGCTGGACGCCGCTTACATGGAGCAGCGCGAAATAAAGCCCGGCGCCCAGAGCGCAGATGGCAAGCAGGGCCAGCGCCTGAAGCGGGAAGAAAAAGCCCGGGGCAAAGACCGGGCCGGCAAAAAGAGCCAGCCCCCACAGCGCCAACCCCATGACAATGGCGACGCCGAGCGTGCCGGCAAGGGTCAGACCCTCGCCGCCTGCGAGCCGGAAATGGCCGCGCCGGGCCAGGAACAGGACGAGCAGGCCCACATTGACCCATGCGGAGGTCGAAGTGGCCAGCGCGATGCCGATGTGTTGGAGGTGCGGGAACAGGGCTATCGAAATGGCGATGTTGACCACCAGCGACACCCCGGCAATCAGCGTCGGGGTCTTGGTGTCCTTGCGTGAGAAAAAGCCCGGCTGGAGAACGCGGACCAGCACGAAGGCCGGCAGGCCGAGCGAAAAGCCCATCAGCGTGTGGGAGACGGCAACCGTTGCCGTCGCATCGAAGGCGCCGCGCTCGAACAGGACCCGCACGATGGGTTCGGCCAGCGCAAAGAGCGCGACTGCGGCGGGCAGGGTCAGGACCATGGAAAGCTGGAGGGCCTGGCTTTGGGACGCCCGGGCCTCGACGTCGCGGCCCGAAGAGAGGTGGCGCGAAAGCTCGGGCAGCAGCACCGTGCCGATGGCGATGCCGATGATGCCGAGGGGAAGCTGATAAAGCCTGTCGGCGTTGGCGATAATCGCGATGGCGGCATCGGCCTGGGAAGCGATGACGGTGCCCACGAAAATATTGATCTGGATGATACCGCCCGCCGCGATGGCCGGCAGCGCCAGCAGCCAGAAGCGGCGCACTTCATCGGTATAGCGCGGTATGCCGATGGCGGGCAGGAAGCCGGCCCGGCGAATGGTGAAAAACACCAGAGCCAGTTGCGCGACACCGCCGGCCATGGCGGCAACCCCGAGCCAGAAGGCCACATCGGCGGGGTTTTCCAGCGTCCAGACGGCAAGGGGGACCAGAACAGCGATGTTGACAAGGTTCAAGAGCACCGGGGCGAAGGCGGCGGCAAAGAATTTGCCCAGCGAATTGAGGATCGCGCCATAGGCCGCCATGAGCGACATGCAGGCGAGATAGGGAAACATGATGCGCGAGAGAAAGACCGTCAGCTCGAATTTTTCGGGATCGGCCACAAAACCGGGGACGAACACCATCATCACCGGCTCCATGAAGATTTCGGCGAGGATGGTGACGATCAGAATAGCGGCGACCAGCCAGCTCATGATGCGGCCGGCCATTTTTTTGGCACCGTCCGTCCCATCGGTTTCCAGCGCGCCGGAAAACATGGGAACGAAGGCGGTATTGAATGCCCCTTCGGCAAACAGGCGCCGGAACAGATTGGGCAGGCGGAACGCGGCCTGGAAGGCATCGGCGGCGGGGCCGATGCCGAGAACGGCGGCGATCAGCGCGTCACGGACAAAGCCGAAAACGCGCGAGAGCAGGGTAAGCCCGCCCACGCTCATGGTGTTGCGAAAGAGGCTCATGGGCGGGGGGCCGGCAATTCGATGGGGCGTGCGGGCACGATCCCAATTGGTGCTGAGTTTACTGGATCCCGGCTCAAGGCCGGGATGACAGCAGAGGTAGTGGGGGAAAATTCTCCAAATTCCCGATCGTCATCCCGGGCAAGGACCCGGGATCCAGTAAACCCCATAGTGGCAAAGGGGGCCGACCGACGACATTGAACTGAAGCCCCCACCGACCAGAATGGAGTGCTCACGCTGAAGCCTTTTCGCGGCGGGCGGGGGCGAAGACCGCTTCGAGGGCTTCGTGGATGCGTTTCTGGCGAACCTTTGAGGTGATCTTTCCGCCCGTCAGATCGGTGACGTAGAAAACGTCGACCGCCTTTTCGCCATAGGTGCCGATATGGGCCGAGCCTATGGTGAGGTTGAGATCGGAGAGCGCGCGGGTCAGGTGATAGAGCAGGCCGGTGCGGTCGAGGCCGGAAATCTCGATGACGGTGAACTTGTCCGAAAGCGCATTGGAGATGAAGATCTCGGTGGGGACCGAAAAGGGCTTGAGACGCCGGTTGTAACGCGAATCGACGCCAAGGTCGGCGGGGAGGTATTTGCGGCCTTCGAGCAAGGCCTTGACCATGTCGGTGATGCGCGAGGCCCTGATCTTTTCGTCTTCATCGGAGGTGAAAGCGCGGCGCAGGCGGAAGGTATCGAGCGCGTAGCCATCCTTGGTGTTGAAGATCTGCGCGCCGATGATCGAGGCATCGGCGGTGGTGCAGGCTCCGGCGATCAGCGAGAGAAGGCGCGGGTGATCGGGGGTGTAGAAGGTCACCTCTGTGATGCCTTCGAACGCCTTGATGGACGTGAAGCCGGCAAAGCTCGAATTTTTGGCTTCCGCCGCATCGATCATGCGCGCATGGGCCAGTTGCAGTTCGGGTTCGGCGCGCAGCCAGTAATTGGGGAACTGGCGCTCGATATAGGCATCGAGCCGGCTGGGGGTCCAATCGGTCAGCCCGACGCGCAAAGCGTCCTGGGCCTCGATGATCCGGTCGCGCTGGGACACCTGGGAATGGCCGCCCGAGAGCAGCGGTTCGGTGGCGTAATAGAGGGCACGCAGGAGCGAGCCCTTCCAGCCCGTCCATGTGCCCGGGCCCACCGCGCGGATGTCGCAGGCGGTGAGAATCATCAGGAGCGCCAGGCGCTGGGGGCTTTGCACGATCTGGGCGAAATTGCGCGCCGTGTCGGGGTCCTGAATGTCGCGGGACTGGGAAATCTCGCTCATGAGCAGATGGTAGCGCACCAGCCAGGCCACGGTATCGGTTTCGGCCGCCGAAAGCCCCAGGCGCGGACAGAATTTGCGGGCGATGGCTTCGCCGGCCTCGGAATGATCCTCGGGGCGGCCCTTGGCGATATCGTGGAGGAACAGGGCCACATAGAGCAGGCGCACATCGGAGAGATGGGGCAACAGCTCGTGGGTGAGGGGTAGCTCGTTTTTCAGCCCGCCATTGGCGATGTCGGCCATGACGCCGACGGCGCGGATGAGATGCTCGTCCACCGTATAGTGGTGATACATGTTGAACTGCATCAGAGCGACGATCTTGCCGAATTCGGGGACCAGCTTTCCCAGAACGCCGGACTCGTTCATGCGGCGCAGGATGCGCTCGACCGATTTGGGGCTGGTGAGAATTTCGAGGAAATAAGCGTTGACCCGCTCGTCGGCTCGCAATTTCTTGTCGATCAGGCGCATGGAGCGGGTCAAAAGCTTGAGCGCGTCGGGGTGGAACATCACGCCCTCGCGGCCAGCCACCCAGAAGATCTTGACGATATTGACCGGGTCTCTTTCGAACACTTCGTCATCGGCGACGGTGATGCGGCCGTGTTCGAGGACGAAATCGGGTTCGCCCCGGATCTGGCGGCGCGCCTTGCGGAAATTGCCGAACACGCGGCCGAAGGCATCGACCTTTTTGGCGTGGGCGAACTCGAGCGAGGTGCAGAAAATGCGGGTGAGATCGCCCACATCCTTGGCGACGAGGAAATAGCGCTTCATGAAGCGCTCGACCCCGAGCATGCCGGCGCGGTCGTGATAGCCCATGCGTTCGGCCATTTCCTGCTGGATCTCGAAGGTCAGCCGGTCATCGGCGCGACCGACGAGGAAGTGCAGATTGCAGCGCACGGCCCAGAGGAAATCCTCGGCGCGCTGGAAGGCGCGATATTCGGTTTTCGAGAACACGCCTTTCTCGATCAGTTCGGGATAGGTCTGGACGCGGTAGAAATATTTGCCGATCCAATAGAGGGTATTGAGATCGCGCAGCCCGCCCTTGCCGTCCTTGACGTTGGGCTCGACCACGTAGCGGGTGTTGCCCTGGGCGTCGTGGCGGGCGTCGCGCTCGGCCATTTTCGCCGCGATGAATTCGGGGCCGGTCTTTTCGACGATCTCGGTTTCGAAGCGCTCGCGCATCTGGTTGAACAGCGTATCGTCGCCGACCAGAAAGCGGCTTTCGAGCGTTGCGGTCCTGACCGTCATGTCCGAGCGCGCCATGCGGATGGAATCATCGACCGAGCGGACGGCGTGGCCGACCTTCTGGCCCAGATCCCAGAGCATATAGAGCACGTATTCGGTCACGCTTTCGCCCCAGGGGGTTTGCTTGTAGGGCAGGATGAACAAGAGATCGATATCGGAGCCGGGGGCCAGCGTGCCGCGGCCATAACCACCCACCGCGGCGATGGCGAGGGATTCGGCGCCGGAGGGGTTTTCGCGCGGATAAACGTAGCGGGTGGCCCAGAGGTGAGCGGCGGCGATGAGTTCGTCCTGGGCGGCGGCGAGCATCTGGGCGCAGCGGGTGCCGCGTCGGTTGGCGACGAGTTCGGCCTCGGCGGCGATGCGGGCGTCCTTGAGGCCCTGACGCAGGGCCGCGAGCAAAGCGGCGCGGGCGGTCTGGCTGTCGGGCGCGGCATCGCCGATTTCGCGGCGCACGGCAGCGATCAGCGCTTCGGCACTGGGAAGTCCGGCTTTCTTGCGCGCAATCGGTTCAATGGTCGCCGTCGGCATGGGCAGCCTTTTTGAGTTCATAAATCCATTCGAGCGCGGCCCGGGGGGAGAGATCGTCGGGGCGCACGGTCTCTATCATATCGGTAACCGGGTTAGCACGAGGTTGAGGCACGGCTTTGTCAGCAGGAGCCGGCATATGGGCAAAGAGCGGCAAATCCGCAAGGGCCGAGCCCGGATTGGACTGGCCGCGCGCTTCGAGCAGATCGAGCACCTGACGGGCGCGGGTGATGACCGGTGCGGGGAGCCCGGCCAGCTTTGCAACCTGAATGCCGTAGGAGCGATCGGCGGCACCCTGGGTGACTTCGTGGAGGAACACCACGTCGCCCTTGTATTCCTTGACGCTCATTGTGTGGTTGGAGACACGCGACAGCGTCGCCGAAAGGGCCGTGAGCTCGTGATAGTGGGTGGCGAAGATCGCCCGGCAGCCTGTGGTTTCATGCAGGGTTTCAACGCAGGCCCAGGCGATGGACAGACCATCGAAAGTGGCGGTGCCACGGCCGATCTCATCGAGGATGACGAGGGAGTGGCGGGTAGCCCGGTTTAAAATAGCGGCGGTTTCGACCATTTCGACCATGAAGGTCGAGCGGCCCTGGGCGATGTCGTCGGACGCCCCGACGCGGGAGAAGACCCTGTCGACCACGCCGATATGGGCAGAGGTGGCCGGAACGTATGAGCCCATCTGCGCGAGAATGGCGATCAGGGCGTTCTGGCGCAGGAAGGTCGATTTACCGCCCATATTGGGACCGGTGACCAGCCAGAGCTGGCCGGCTTCATCGGGCCCGGGGGCCGAGAGATCGGCGTCGTTGGCGACGAAGGTTTTCCCTTCCGCTTCGAGGGTCTTTTCGACGACGGGGTGGCGACCGCCCTCGATTTTAAAGGCGAGGGAGGCATCGACCTGCGGGCGGCACCAATTGCGCTGGGCAGCGAGATTGGCAAGCGCTGCGGCAACGTCGAGTTCGGCCATGGCATCGGCGGCCGCCATAAGATCGCGGCTTTGGGCGAGGGCGGCTTCGCGCAGGCGGGCAAAGATGGAAAGCTCGATTTCGACGGCAATTCCCTGGGCGCGGGCGATCTTGCCTTCAAGCTCGGCCAGATCGGTCGTGGTGAACCGCATGGCATTGGCGAGGGTCTGGCGGTGGATGAAGACGCTGTCTTCGAGCAGGCGCGACCCGTGGGAGGTGGGAACTTCGACGAAAAAGCCCAGCACGTTGTTGTGCTTGATCTTGAGCGCGCGCACGCCGGTCTTTTCGACGAGCGCGGCCTGAAGCTCTGCCACCACCTTGCGGCTTTCGGACCCGAGGCGGCGCTGGGTGTCGAGTTCGCCATCATAGCCCGAGGCGACGAAGCCGCCGTCGCGGGCCATGAGGGGCGGTTCGTCGACAAGGGCTTTTGCGAACTCGTCGGCGAGGATTTGGGGAGCCCGGCCAAGGGTTTGTGCGATGGCGGCAAGTTCGTCGCCGGGGTCGGAGAGGCCGGCCAGCAGATGGCCCAGCGCGCGAGCCTGGATGATGCCGCAGCCGATGGCGCCCAGATCGCGCGGGCCACCGCGTTCGAGAGTCAGCCGGGTGAGGGAGCGAGCGATGTCGGGGGCGGCGCGCAGGCCCTTGCGGATGGCGTCGGTTTCCATCGCATTGGCGATCAATGTGTCGATGGCGTCGAGGCGGGTGTTTATGGAAGCCGGATTGTTGAGGGGAGCGGCGAGGCGGGCGGCAAAGAGCCGTGCGCCGGCGCCGGTCACCGTCATATCGACGCTTGCCCGCAAGGCGCCACGCACATCGCCGCGCTGGGTCACGAGCAGTTCGAGCGACGAGCGGGTGGCTGCATCGATCTGCATGTGATCGGTGGGCGCTTCGAGGCGCGGCTGGCGCAGGGGGACACCGGCCCCTTTTTGCGTTTCGGCCACATAGGCGATGAGCGCGCCGAGCGCGGCGCGGGCCGTGCGGGAAAACGCCGTGGGATCAATGGCATTGTCGAAGGTTTCGCGCAAAAGGCGGGACGCGGCTTCGGATTCAAAGCTTTCGTGCGGGCGGCGGGTGGCGTTGGCCAGCCGGTCGGACGAGAGGGCGCGCTGTTCGGCCAATTGATCGGCGAGACGGTCGGACAGGATCAACTCTGCCGGATCGATGCGGGCGATCTCGTCGGCAAGGGACTCCTTGTCGAGATCGGCGACAAGCAATTCGCCGGTGGAAATGTCGGACCAGGCCATGGCGTAGCCCTCACCGTCCGAGCCGAGCCGGGCGAGGGACAAAAGGAAATTGTTGCCCCGGGCGGGCAGCAGATCGTCCTCGGTCAGCGTACCGGGGGTGACGAGCCGGACGACGTCGCGTTTGACGACCGATTTGGACCCGCGCTTTTTGGCTTCGGCGGGATCTTCGATTTGTTCGCAGACGGCGACCTTGTGGCCGAGCGCAATAAGCTTTTTGAGATAGTCCTGGGCGGCGTGAATGGGCACGCCGCACATGGGGATATCCTCACCCAGATGCTTGCCGCGCTTGGTGAGCGTAATGCCAAGAGCGGCGGAAGCGATTTCGGCGTCGTCAAAGAACAGCTCGTAAAAATCGCCCATGCGATAGAACAGCAGATAGCCCGGATTGACGCCCTTGATCTCAAAGAACTGGGCCATCATGGGCGTCATGGCCGTGGTCGGGGGCGCAGCATAATCGGCCTGTGGCTCGGTTTGCGTCATGAAGCGGTCTAAAATTCCGGGGACAGGGCTCTTAAGCGGTGGGGCACGCTAAGCCAGAATTTTGGCGATTCCAACCGCCGATCACAGCCTGGGATGAACACGCCCGGTAACCCGTTCGACGCGTTTGCGATAGGCCATGGGGGCAGCGGCGAAACGGGCGAGGACAAAGACATCTGTCGTGCCAAATTTTTCGTCCACAAAGGCGTGGCTGGAAAACACCGCATTGACCCGCAGATAGCCGCGCACAAGGGGCGGCATGGCGCGCAGGGCGGCGTGGCGGTCGGTCATTGCACCCGGGAGCATGTCCATGGGGATGGCGTGCCCGGCGCGGGCTGGCGCTTGCCAATCGAAGGGCGCGCGGGCCGTGTGATAAAGGTGGGAGAGGGCCGGGGCATGGGCGCGGGGATCGGTGCCGGGAAAACTCGCCGCGCCGAAATAGGCGTCGATGCCATTAAGGCAGGCATAAGACCAGAGCCCGCACCAGAGCGCATCGATGGTGCGCATGGAGCGATAGGCGGGAGCAACGCAGGAGCGACCGACCTCGCAAAAGCGCTGGCCGGGATGGCGGGCAAGGAGCGGGCCAAGGGCGAATTCGCCGTCGGCGTACCAGCCAAGGCCGGGAGCCGGGCTGGTCATGACGCGGTAGGTCCCGACGATGGGCGGGGTTTCGCCCAGGGCGCGGGCGGCGGTATCGATGACGATGATGTGGTCGCAATGGGGATCGAAGGCATCGGCTTCGATATGATTGGCGTGGTCCATCCACGGGGCGTTCACGCCGCGCTCGCGGTGGAACACTTCGTAACGCAGCCGGTAGGCGGCGAAGCGCTCAGCGTCGGTCCGGGCCAGGCGCACGGCAAACTGACCCAGGCGGGCGAGCGGGGCGGCGAGCGGAGCGGCAGCGGGGAAAGGAGCGGTTTCGATCATGGCGCTTTTGTATCGGAGTTGAGCACCTGAGGGAATTGCGCCGGGCCGCAAAAGCCAATCTTGACGCGGCCATCGAGAACGGGCATGAGTTACGTACCTCACGGGAGGAGGATGCGTTTTGGAAAGCAATGGGCGCGTGACGGTGCATGATCTGGCGCGGGCGGCGGGCGTGTCGCTGGCGACGGTGGACCGTGTGCTCAACGGCCGACCCGGCGTGCGCAAGGGGACGATCGAGAAGGTGGAGGCCGCCATTGCCGAAATCGGGTTTCGGCGCGATTTGACCGCCTCGATGCTGGCGCGGGCCCGCGACATCGTTCTCAAAATCATTGTGCCGGAAGGCACCAACCAGTTTTTCGGCAAGCTGGCCGATGCAGTGGAAAGCGTTGGCGCCCAGATGCGGGCCGAGCGGTTGCGGCTCGATCTCTTGCGGATCAGGGCCATGGACACAAGGGCGCTGGTCGCGGCGCTCGATGGCATTGGTGCCGAGGAGGCCGATTGCGCGGTGATCGTGGCCATCGACAAGCCCGAAATCCACGCCGCGGTGGCGCGAGCCGTGGGGCGAGGGATCAAGGTGATCGCGCTGGTCTCGGACCTGCCCGGCTCGGCCCGGCACGGGTTCGTGGGAATCGACAACCGGGCGGCAGGACGGATCGCGGGATCGCTGATGGGGCGGTTCGTGCCGCAGGGGGGCATGATCGGGCTGGTGGCGGGGTCGCTTGAACTGATCGATCATGCCGAGCGGATCGGAGGATTTTCCGAAATCATGACAGCCGAATTTCCGGGGCTGGACCTGGTGGGACCGATCGAAGGGCAGGACGAATTCACGGCGACCTATGAAAAGAGCCTGACGCTGTTCGACGCGCATCCCGAACTTGCCGGGATCTATAATGCTGGTGCCGGCAATGCCGGGCTTTTGATGGGCCTGAGCGAACGTGGCCTTGCTGGAAAAGTGCGGGTGATCGGACACGAACTGACCGGGCCGACACGGGCCGGGCTGGAAACCGGCGCCATCGACGTTATTCTGGACCAGAGCCCGGAAGACGAAATTCGTGCCGTTTGCGCCACAGCACGGCGCCTGGTGCTGGGAGCGGACGCGGCCCCACCGCAGACACAATTGGAAATCAGGGTTCTGGTGCGGGACAATGTTCGCCAGGAGGCGGGGATTTAGGTGATGGCTGGCTGAATCGTTTTCACCCAGCCCTGACCTCAATCTCCAAACTCTGGATCCTTGAACGGAGGAGACTTTTGATGACAGAATTTGAGGTACGCACCTCATATCAGGCAACGGAGGCGGCATGACCTATCTCGGACTCGATATCGGGACGTCCGGCGTCAAGGCGGTGCTGATCGATGGTGAGGGCAGCGCGCTGGGCGAAGCCAGTGCGCCCTTGAGCGTTTCGCGGCCCCGACCCGGATTTTCCGAACAGGATCCGGCCCATTGGTGGGACGCGGTGCTCAAGGCCGTCGATGCACTCAAAGAGCGCTATCCGGATCTGGTCAGCGCGATAAGGGGGATCGGGCTTTCCGGGCAGATGCACGGGGCGACGCTGCTCGACAGGGACAATCAGGTGATCCGCCCGGCCATTTTGTGGAACGACGTACGCTCGGCCGCCGAGTGCGCAGAAATGGAAGAAGCGCTGCCGGCGCTGCGCAAGATTGCGGGCAATATTGCCATGCCGGGCTTTACGGCGCCGAAAATTCTCTGGGTCAAAAAGCACGAACCGGACAATTACGCGAAAATCGCCAAGGTGCTGTTGCCCAAGGACTATGTGCGGTTCCTTTTGACCGGGACCTACGTTTCGGACATGTCGGACGCCTCGGGCACGCTGTGGCTCGATGTGGAGTATCGCGGCTGGTCGGACGATCTGCTGGCGGTGACCGGACTGACTACCGAGCACATGCCGACGCTGGTGGAAGGGAGCGAGCCTTCGGGCCATCTTTCGGGCGCGCTTTGCCGCCGGTGGGGGATTGCCGAAACGCCGGTGGTGGCTGGTGGCGGCGGCGACAATGCCGCTTCGGCCTGCGGTATCGGCGCTGTGGAGCCGGGAACCGGGTTCGTCTCGCTGGGCACCTCGGGGGTGCTGTTTGTCTCCAACGACAAATTCCGGCCCAATACCGAAGGGGCGGTGCATGCGTTTTGCCACGCCATTCCCGACACCTGGCACCAGATGGGCGTTTTCCTTTCGGCGACCGATAGCCTCAACTGGTTTGCCAAGCTGGTGGGTCAGGATGCGGCAGGCGTCACGCAGGCCGTTGCCGAGACTTATTCGGGGCCGGGGGAGGAAATTTTCCTGCCCTATCTCTCCGGCGAGCGCACGCCGCACAACAATGCCGCTGCGCGCGGCTCGTTTGTCGGGCTGTCGCACCTGTCGGATGCCCGGACCATGGGGCAAGCGGTGATGGAAGGCGTGGCATTTGCGGTGCGCGACTGTCAGCGGGTGCTGGCCGACGCGGGAACGCAGATCGATACGCTGATCGCTGTGGGCGGGGGGTCGAAATCGGATCTCTGGCTCGAAATGATCGCCACCAATTTGGGCATGGCGATTGCCGTGCCCGAGGACGGGGATTTCGGCGGGGCGTTCGGCGCGGCGCGACTGGGGCTGATCGCAGCGACCGGGGCCGACCCCAGGACCATCTGCACCAAACCGAAAATCGAAAAAACCATCGATCCAAGGGCCGACCTCAAATCGGCCTATGACGACCAATATGCGCGGTTTCGCGCGCTTTACGAGGGTATCGAGGAGGCCCGAGCACTATGAGCGATTTTTTCAAAGGCCTGAGCAAGGTTCAGTATGAGGGCCCGGACAGCGACAATCCGCTGGCCTTCCATCACTACAACCCCGACGAAATCGTCATGGGCAAGCGGATGGAAGAGCATTTACGCTTTGCCGTAGCGTATTGGCATTCGTTTGCCTGGGAGGGTGGCGACCCGTTTGGCGGACGCACCTTCGAGCGGCCCTGGTTCGACGGCGGAATGGATGGGGCGAAACTGAAAGCAGATGTGGCGTTCGAATTGTTCACCCTGCTGGGGGCGCCCTATTTCTGCTTTCACGACGCCGACGTGCGGCCAGAGGGCGAGAGCTTTGCCGAGAGCAAGAAGCGGCTCGAGGCGCTGGCCGACATCTTTGAGAACAAGATCGCCGAAACGGGCGTGAAACTGCTTTGGGGCACGGCGAATTTGTTTTCCAACCGCCGGTTCATGGGCGGCGCGGCGACCAATCCCGATCCGGACGTGTTCGCCTATGCTGCGGCGACCATCAAGGCCAATATGGATGTGACCCAGCGGTTGGGCGGCGAGAACTATGTGCTGTGGGGCGGGCGCGAGGGGTATGAAACCCTATTGAACACCAATCTGGGCCAGGAAATGGACCAGATGGGGCGCATGCTCTCGATGGTGGTCGATTACAAGCACAAGATCGGGTTTTCGGGCGCCATCCTGATCGAGCCCAAGCCGCAGGAGCCGACAAAGCACCAGTACGATTACGACGTCTCGACGGTTTACGGCTTTCTCAAGAAATACGGGCTGGAAAACGAGGTGAAGGTCAATATCGAAGTGGGGCATGCCATTCTGGCCGGGCACACCTTCGAGCATGAAGTGGCCATGGCGGCGGCGCACGGGATTTTCGGCTCGATCGACATGAACCGCAACGACATGCAGTCGGGGTGGGACACAGACCAGTTTCCCAACAACGTGCCCGAAGTGGCGCTTGCCTATTACCACATCCTCAAGGCCGGTGGATTTACCACCGGGGGCACCAATTTCGACGCGAAGCTACGGCGCCAATCGATCGATCCCGAGGACCTTTTGCACGGCCATATCGGAGGCATGGACACCTGTGCGAGGGGGCTGAAAGCCGCGGCGGCGATCATCGAGGACGGGACCTATGATGCGTTTCTCGCCGATCGTTATGCCGGGTGGGGCGGCGCCGAGGCGCAGGCGATGTTTAAAGGCGAGCGAAGCCTTTCCGATATCGCCGCGCGGGTTGAAGCCGAGGGGATCAATCCGCAGCCCAAATCGGGGCGCCAGGAATATCTGGAGAATTTGATCAACCGGTTCGTTTAAGCGCATTCGGGTCCGCCGCGCATCGCGTCGGTGGACCTTTTTTCTTCGCTCTGGGAGGAGACCCAATGCCCATTCGCCAAAACCCGATTCTGCCGGGGTTCAATCCCGATCCCTCGATCTGCCGCGTCGGGGAGGATTATTACATCGCCACCTCGACCTTCGAGTGGTTTCCCGGGGTGCAGATCCATCACTCCAAAGACCTTGCGAACTGGGCGCTTCTGACCCGGCCACTCACCCGCAAGAGCCAGCTCGACATGCGGGGGAACCCCGACAGCTGCGGCATCTGGGCGCCATGCCTTACCCATAATGGGGAAAAATTCTGGCTGGTCTATACCGACGTCAAACGCAAGGACGGCAATTTCAAGGACGCGCATAATTACATCGTTACGGCCGACGAGATCACCGGGCCGTGGTCGGAGCCGATCTATGTCAATTCGTCGGGGTTCGACCCGTCGCTGTTTCACGACGATGACGGGAAAAAGTGGTTCGTCAACATGCTGTGGGACCATCGGGAGGGATATCACCGGTTTGCGGGGATTGCGCTTCAGGAGTTCGATCCGGTGGCCGGCAGATTGGTCGGGGAGCGGAAAAACATCTTCAAGGGCTCGCCGCTCAAGCTGGTCGAGGGGCCGCATCTCTATAAGCGCGATGGCTGGTACTATCTTCTGACCGCCGAGGGCGGGACCGGATACGAGCATGCGGCTACACTGGCGCGGTCACGCAATATCGACGGGCCATATGAGCTGCATCCCGACATGTATCTGGTGACGGCCAAGGACAATCCGCTCAATCCGCTGCAGCGGGCCGGGCATGGGGATATCGTGGAAACCCCCGATGGCCAGACCTATCTCGTGCATCTGACCGGGCGGCCGACGAC
>NZ_CAXAXY010000028.1:0-32044 GCF_963972885.1 uncultured Pelagibacterium sp.
AAACTACTTCGAAAACGCCGGATACGCTTCAATAAAAACCTGACATGCTCTAGAGGCCGGCATTCCACTGGACACCGCCGGGCTCGAACCCGCGCAGATCATATCCATGCCGCCCAGTTCCCGACCGACGCTCCATGCGCGTCTCCTCTCCCACCCCGGCGGTCGATATGTCATCGAGGAAGAGGAGTTCGCCGCTGGCGACGGCGTCGAACGCAGTTGCAGGGTTGCGATCTCGGACTACAGGATCGGCCCCACCAAGCGCGAAGCCGCCGTGCTCTATTACGATTTTCTGCAGTTGATGACCGGGTTGCTGATGGCCGAAACCCATTGGCAGTCCGTCGCGCTGCCTATTCCCAAACTGGCCTTCCGCACCTTCGAGCCGCGCGAACAGCGTTATGAAGGCTGTGTGGTCAGGACCATCGGGTCGATCAGCCTCGAAACGCACGACATCACGGTCACTACTGCCGAAATATCGGGATGCAGCGGCCCCTCGATGCTGTCGGGTAGCACTGCCTAGTCGTCCAGATCGAGCACCCCTTCGGCCAGGACCACTGCCCCTCCGCCGATCCCGGCATGCTTGAGCTGGCCATTTTCGATATTGAACTGCACGCCGATTTCGCTCGGGCGGCCCATTTCACGTCCCTGACGGATCTTGAGCGTGTGGCTGCCCTCGCCATATCCGCCGTGATCGGCCAGAAGGCCGATCAGCGCCGCCGCCGCGGAACCGGTCGCCGCATCCTCACCCCTTCCATGGGAAACATGGAACATGCGCGCCGCATAATCATTGCCGCGCTCCTTGGGGGTTCTGGCAAAGACATAAACCGCATTGCGCGGTCCGGTGAAGGTATCGGTCCAACCACGCCGTTCCAGCGTCATCTCCGAAAGCAGTGAAGCATCGCGCAGGGGCACCAGATAGAATGGATTGCCCGCCGAATATTGCGCAGGCATCATATCGTCGAACCCGATATCCTCGGCCGAAATGCCCAGCCGCTCGGCAATGCCATGAAGGTCGCTCAATTCGCCAACCCGTTCGGGCTTTTTGGGCAGGGCGAATTTGGCTTCCCCGGTCCGCTTGTCTATCCGCTCCATGACGGCGGTGACATTGCCCACGCCTAACTCGAGCCGCACCGCACTCTGCTTGTGCTGCAATCCCAGGAGCACCGCTGCACCCACAGTGGGATGTCCGGCAAAGGGCAGTTCGCTCACCGGCGTGAAAATCCGCAGCGCCGCCGTATGTCGCTCGCCCTTGGGCGCGCATACGAAGACCGTTTCCGAAAGATTGAACTCCCCGGCGATCGCCTGCATCCGGGTTGTCGAAAGCTCATCGGCCCGCAGCACGACCGCCAGCGGATTGCCGCTCAGCCGATCGCGCGTGAAAACATCGAGAATGAAATAGGTTAGCTTCATTTTTCGGCCGGTCCTGGGAGACGATTGGGAGGCGATATCCATGGGTATACTCAAAACACTACGCCTATCGTTCCATTGGTTACCACCCCCATAATTGCTTCCTTCAAATATGCTTTTCCCCCGCGACACGTCGTCCTAGATTTGCGACAATGGGCGCGGGGAGAAATCGCATGAAACGCACGACGTGCCTTGTCGCCGGAGGGGGTCCCGCCGGCATTATGCTGGGCCTGCTGCTGGCGCGCGGCGGCGTTGAGGTGATCGTTTGCGAAAAGCACGCCGACTTCCTGCGAGACTTCCGCGGCGACACCGTACACCCCTCCACGATCAGGCTCCTCGACGAGCTCGGCCTGGGCGCAGAGTTCGCGCAATTGCCCCAAAGCAGGCTCGAAAGCCTGCGCCTGCCCACGACGAGCGGCGAGACGATCGATTTCGGCGATTTTTCCGCTCTCGATCCGCCCTACAACTTCATCGCCATGATTCCCCAATGGGACTTTCTGGACTTCCTGGCCGCTCATGCCCGGCGCGAGCCGAGCTTCAAGCTGTTGATGGAAACCGAAGTGACGGGCCTGCTCTGGCAGGACGAAAGGGTCTCCGGTGTCACTGTGCTCACCGGGGGCCAAGAAGACTCGATCGGGGCCGACCTTGTCGTTGCCTGCGACGGAAGGCATTCGATCCTGCGCGCGCAAGCCGGACTGGCGTCCCGCAACTACGATGTGCCCTTTGATGTCTGGTGGTTTCGCCTTCCCCGCCACCCCGATGAACAGGCCAAACCAGCCAATCTTGTTCCCAGCTTTGCAGGGCGCGACATCATGCTCGCGATTGCCCGCGAGGGATTTTACCAGATGGCCGCCTTCATTCCCAAAGGATCCGATGCCCAGCGCCGCGCCCAGGGCATCGGACCGCTCAGGGACATGATCGTCCGATTGCGTCCCGATTTTGCCGACCGCGTGGATACTCTCACCGCGATGGACCAGGTCAAGACACTCGACGTCAGGCTCGACCGCCTCAAGCGCTGGCATCGCCCCGGCCTGCTCTGCATCGGTGACGCTGCCCATGCCATGTCCCCTGCCGGTGGCGTGGGCATCAACCTCGCCATTCAGGACGCTGTCGCGACCGCCCAGATTCTGCGCCATCCGCTGCGCGCCGGCACGCTCACCGAAACCGATCTTGCTGCCGTCCAGCGCCGCCGTATGATGCCCACCCGGGTCATCCAGGCCATGCAGCGCGTTCTCCATCGCGTCATTTTTCAGAACGGATTTCAGTCCCGGCGCGCCGGACCGCCGCACTTCATGCTGTTTCTCGCCCGGCACGTCCCCGGCTTCCGCAAGCTGCCTGCGCTTTTCGTCGGCTTCGGTCCACGCCCCGAACATGCACCCGATTTCGCCCGCCGCCCCGAAGGCTGACCGGCCAGGGCGCCTATCTCGACGGCTTTGATGAACCAAAGAGCTGTGAAGACGGAGCGGCCGGGCTCCTGGCCGCCCTTGCCAAGATCGCGGAGGACTGACCAATGGGCAAGCTCATCGTCTGGAATATCGCAAGCCTGGATGGCTATTTCGAAGGTCCCGAACCCTGGGACCTTTCCCTGCACGAAACCATCTGGGGCGACGAACTGGCCGAATTTTCGGAAACCCAGCTTGCCGATACCGAGGCACTGGTTTTCGGACGCCGCACCTATGAAGGCATGGCTGCCTACTGGGCCAACGAATCCGAAACCGGCCCCATCACCGACGCCATGAACACGCTGCCCAAATATGTTGTCTCCAACACCCTGACGGCAGCGGACTGGAACAACACGAAAATCATCAGCGGCGATATCGTCCAGGCGCTGCGCGATATAAAGGCCAAATCGGACCGCAATCTCTATGTCTTCGGCAGCGCCGAGTTACTGGCGACGCTCCTGCCCGCCGGCATTGTCGATGAATACCGGCTCGGTCTTGCCCCGCTCCTGCTTGGGCGCGGCAACCCTCTCTTCAAACCGTCCAACCTCCGGATTGACCTCGAGTTGATCAAAGCCCAGCCGCTCAGGAATGGCGGGATCGTCATCACCTACCGATTGGAAAACGCGCGATAGCTCACGGCGGGACCGAAATCCGGCCGGTCAACGAATGGTGGCTTAGAAAAAAGGGCCGGCAAAAACCGGCCCTTTTTCAAAGTTCAACTTCAACTTCGGAAGTCTAGTTCCGGCTCTTGTCCACCAGCGCACCCGCCTTGATCCACGGCATCATGTCGCGCAGCTTGGTGCCGACTTCTTCGATCTGGTGAGCGTCGTTGTTGCGGCGGATACCCTTGAAGCGGGCGGCGCCGGATTTGTGTTCCTGCATCCATTCGGACGTGAACTTGCCCGACTGGATGTCAGCCAGAACGCGCTTCATCTCGGCCTTGGTTTCCGAGGTGATGATGCGCGGGCCGGTGACGTATTCGCCCCACTCGGCGGTGTTGGAGATCGAATAGTTCATGTTGGCGATGCCGCCCTGATAGATCAGGTCGACGATCAGCTTCACTTCGTGCAGGCACTCGAAATAGGCCATTTCCGGCGCATAGCCGGCTTCGACCAGCGTCTCGAACCCGGCGCGGATCAGCTCGACCAGACCGCCGCAGAGCACGGCCTGCTCGCCGAACAGATCGGTCTCGCATTCTTCCTTGAAGGTGGTTTCGATGATGCCCGAACGGCCGCCGCCAACGCCCGAAGCGTAAGCAAGCCCCAGGTCATGGGCATTGCCGGTCGCATCGTGATGGATGGCGATCAGGCACGGAACCCCGCCGCCCCGCTCATATTCGCCGCGCACCGTGTGGCCGGGGCCCTTTGGCGCGATCATCAGAACGTCGACAGTGTCCTTGGGCTCGATCAGCCCGAAATGCACGTTGAGACCATGTGCGAACGCCAGCGCGGCGCCATCGCGGATATTGGGGGCGATATCGTCACGATAGATATCGGCCTGCAATTCGTCGGGGGTGGCCATCATCATCATGTCGGCCCAGGCCGCCGCTTCGGCAACGCTCATCACCTTGAGCCCGTCCGCTTCCACTTTCTTGGCGGTCGAAGAACCCGGACGCAGGCCGACGGCGATGTCGGTGATCCCTGAATCCTTGAGGTTGAGCGCATGCGCGCGCCCCTGGCTGCCATACCCGATAATGGCGACCTTCTTGGATTTCAAAAGATTGATATCGGCATCCCGATCGTAATAAACGCGCATTGGTCTCTCCCGTTATCGCATTTGTCTTGTTGGAATACTCACGCTCCGTAGAGCGCGAAGAACTGTTCGCGGGCCCGTCGTGCCTGCCCGGCAATCTTTTCTTCGCTCGGCCGCCTTTGCTCGCCGAGCAGCATGCGGATCTGGGTGTCCCTGACCACCAGACCGAAAAATGTCCGAAACGCCTGGTCGGCATCGTCGAAATCGAGCAACCCCGCCTCCTTGCCCGCCTCGAGCAGGGGTTCGCAGCGTCGCGCCATGCCGATGGGGCCGTTTTCCAGAACGATCGCGCCCAGATTGCGCTTTTCCTGCCCCGCATGGGAAACCGCCAGCCGGTTGAGCGCCACCGAAATATCGCCGGTCAGAACCGTCAGCCAGTCGCGGCCGAATTTCTCCAGCGCAATGCCCAGCGTGCGCTTGTCCAGCGTTTCGCGATCCACCGGAACCATGCGCACTTTGGACGCCTGCCACTGAACCGTGGCCGTCAAGAGCCCGTCCCTGTCGCCGAACCATTTATAGAGCGTTTCCTTCGAGCAGCTCGCCCGGCGGGCCACCCCTGTCATGGTCAACCCGTCACCGCCATCGACCAGCAAGCCCAGGGCCGCATCCAGAACATCCTTCTGGCGGCCGGTGAGCGTATCGTCGCTTATGGTCAGGGTTGGCGGGGTCAAGCGTGACTCGCTCTCTGTTATCGATTATCATGGCACGGAAAGCCGCGCCCAGCCGGGCAATCAGCCCTGCCGAGCGAGGCGTACCGTACGGTACGGTTCGGCTATTTTCAAGTATGATTTTCCCCCTTTTTGCCGACCACAGTTTGGGCCAATCTCGCCTTCAGACTGCGCTCAGACCAAAGGCAAGGAAATCGCCCCCATGTTCCGTCAAATCGCTACCGCCGCGGCCTTCTCCTCGGCCCTCGTGCTCGCATCCCCCGCCTTCGCACAGCAAGCCGAGGGCATGACGTCCGCCCCGATGATCGGCGCCTCGCTTACCGAAAAATTCTGGATCCAGTCCGAAGAAGATGCCGGTCTGCCGGGCTCGATGGTCCTGTTCCTCTCGGAAGGCACAATGCTCCAGGATTCGTGTTGGGAGACCTATCGCCTGTCCAACTGGCAGATGACGGGAGAGGATTCGCTGAGCTGGCAGGAAGATACGATGACCATCGAGGCCGACATCGTCGAGCTCAACGAGGCCGAACTGGTTCTGGCCTTGCATCTTGTGGGCGGCGAAGTGGTCGAAGAGCGCTATACGGTCTCGCCCGTGCCCTTTTTGTGCCCCGACATGCCACGCTGATTGCGCGCTTGGGCAAAAAAACAAAGGGCCACCCTTGCGGGCAGCCCTTCGGTTCGAGACGCAGGAGGAAGCGTCAAGCTCTATGGCGCAGCTTATGCTTCGCGAGCGGCCTTGGTGGTGTTGGTCCACCAGACGAGGTTGTCGAACAGATCCTTGAGGCTCGGTCCGACTGCCGGCTCGATGGCTTCCATCGGCTCGTTCTTGCCGCCACCCCAGACGGTGAAGAATTCCGAACCGCCGATATGGACGCCGTGACGGATAGGCACCATCTGAAGTTCGATATTGATCAGGCGGAGCTGCTCGATGGCGCGGGCGCCGCCGACCGAACCGTAGCCGACATAAGCGGCAGGCTTCTTGTTCCATTCGACATAGGCCTGATCGAGCGCGTTCTTGAGCGCTGCGGTGATCGAGCGGTTGTATTCGGCCACCAGGAAGATGTAGCCGTCAAATTCGGCGACCTTCTTCTGCCAGGCAATGGCCTTGGGGTCCTGGCTGGGCGCCCACATGTTGGAGGCCACTTCGTCAAAGAACGGCAGGTCGAAATCGCGCAGATCGACGAGTTCGACGTCGAATTCGGAGCGCTCCTGCGCCTTGGCCAAAAGCCACTGAGCCGGCTTGTCGGCAAAACGGCTTTCGCGGGTCGAGGAAATGATGATTGCGATTTTTGGCTTGGACATGATGTTTCCCTACGCCTGGTTACGAACAGTAAGTAGGGCTGCATATGTGACTTTAGGCCTGTCACTCAAGTAGGCACACCGCTGTAAGCTAGGCAGAAAACATTGCCTATGGCGAAACGTGGAAAATCTAAGCAATTGAATTTAATCAATAAATTATCAGAACGCCCCAGTTCTCCGCCATCGTTCGGCGATGCCGAACAAACAAACAACGGGTTCGAAACGACACAAAGGCTGACTTTCTTGCCCAGAGCGTGTCCAGCAAAAGTGGAAACGGTTTTGCGGTTCGGACACGCGACAAAACAAGGACTTAGAGCCAAGGATTTGATTCAATCAAATCCTGAACGGCTCTAGCGGCCCAATGCCCCAAGATATTTGCGCACGGCTTCCTCAAACCCGAAGATGAGCGCGTCGGCGGTGATTCCATGGCCGATGGAAACTTCGTCCACAAATGGAACGGTGCTCTGGAACGCAGGCAGATTGGCCAGCGTCAGATCGTGCCCGGCGTTGATTCCGAGCCCCAGCGCGTGGGCCGCGTGCGCCGTTTCCGCCAGATCGGCCAGCATCGAGACCGCGGCCTCATTGTTGTCGTAACACGCGCCATACGGCCCCGTATAAAGTTCGACCCTATCGGCCCCCGCCGCTTTCGCCGCTTCCAGCGCCGCCGCGCTGGCATCGGGATCGCAAAACAGCGCCACCCGCCGCCCCGGCGCGGCCAGCTCTGCCACCACGTCGGTCAACAGCCCCTTGTGAGCGATAAAGTCCCAACCATGGTCCGACGTCGCCTGCTCGGGCGCATCGGGCACCAGCGTCACCTGATGGGGATTGGCCGCCGCGACGAGTTCGAGAAACGTCGGCGTCGGATACCCTTCGATGTTGAACTCGGCATGGGGATATTCGGTGCGCAACAGATTGACCAGATCGAACACGTCGGAGCGCCTGATGTGGCGTTCGTCGGGGCGCGGATGGACGGTCACGCCCACCGCCCCCGCATCGAGCACGATGCGCGCCATCCCGGTCACACTCGGCCAGGGCAGATCCCGGCGATTGCGCAATTGCGCCACTGCATTGAGATTGACGGAAAGCTTGGTCATGGCGGCAGTCTGAAAAACAAGGGCCGTACGAAATGTACGGCCCCCCTCTATCGCGAAATGGGGTTCGCGCAAACCTCAACTTTCGGAGCGCGGCCAGGACCCGAAGGGCCACCAAGCTCCGGACTTACATGCCGTCGGGCCCACGCGTGATTGCCACCAGCCCGGTACGCACCACTTCCACCAGCCCCAGCGGCGTCATCAGTGTGATGAACTGGTCGATCTTGCTCGGTTTACCGGTGATCTCGAACACAAAGCTTTCGGTCGAGGCATCGACGACCTGCGCCCGAAACGCATCGGCCAGCCGCAGGGTTTCCACCCGGTTTTCCCCCTTGCCCGCGACCTTGAGCAGCGCCAGTTCGCGTTCGAGCGACCCGCCTTCCGCCGTCAGGTCGTGCACCTTGTGCACCGGCACCAGCCGCTCGAGCTGCAGTTTGATCTGGGCCAACACCTTTGGCGTGGCAACGGTCACGATGGTGATGCGCGAGCGATGTCTGTCGTGTTCGGTCTCACTGACGGTTAGCGAGTCGATATTGTATCCGCGCGCCGAAAACAGCCCCACCACCCGGGCGAGAACGCCCGGCTCGTTGTCCACCAGAACCGTCAGCGTATGACGCTCGGTGGCTTGTGTTTCGGTGGTCAGGAAATAGGCCGAACCCGTCGGTTTCAGATGTGCGTTCATGATCGTTTCCTTTCGCGCCCTTAGACCAGGGCCCGCCCCTTCTCATCGATGATCGAGCCGATATTGGCCGTATCGGACAAGATGATCTCGTTGTGCGCCTTGCCAGACGGAATCATCGGCAGGCAGTTCTCGTCCTTTTCGACAAGCACGTCGAACAGCACCGGCCCGTCGTAATCGAGCATTTCGGCAATTGCCGCGTCGAGGTCAGCCGGGGTGTCGCAACGCACACCCTTGGCGCCATAAGCCTCGGCGAGCTTGACGAAATCGGGCAGCGATTCCGAATAGGAATGGGCATATCGCGATCCGTGCAACAGATCCTGCCACTGGCGGACCATCCCCATGCGCTCATTGTTGAGAATGAAGATCTTGACCGGCAGCCGGTACTGAACCGCTGTCGAAACCTCCTGCATGGTCATCTGAACGCTTGCCTCCCCGGCAATATCGATCACCAGCGCATCCGGATGCGCCACCTGGACGCCGACGGCGGCCGGCAAGCCATACCCCATCGTTCCGAGCCCGCCCGACGTCATCCAGCGGTTGGGTTTGTCGAAATGGAAGTGCTGGGCCGCCCACATCTGGTGCTGGCCGACCTCGGTCGTAATGAACACGTCCTTGTCCTGCGCCCTGGTCGCCGCATAGAGCCGCTCGATGGCGTATTGCGGCTTGATGGTGGTTTGAGAATTCTCATAGCCCAGCGAGTTGACCGCCCGCCACTTCTCGATCTGGGCCCACCACGGCGCAATGGCCTCGCTGCGCGGCTGATTGGTCCTGGACCGATAGATGCGGATCATCTCGGCGAGCACCCGGGCGCAATCGCCGATGATCGGGACATCGACATTGATCACCTTGTTGATCGAAGACGGGTCGATATCGACGTGAATCTTGCGGCTGCCGGGCGAGAACGCGTCGATCCGTCCGGTGATACGGTCATCGAACCGCGCCCCGATATTGATCATCACGTCGCATTCATGCATCGCGAGATTGGCTTCATAGGTGCCGTGCATGCCCAGCATGCCCAGCCATTGTGCGCTCGATGCCGGGAAAGCACCCAGCCCCATCAGGGTGGACGTCACCGGAAAGCCGGTCAGTTCGGCCAGTTCGCGCAAAAGCTCGGACGCTTCAGGTCCCGCATTGATAACCCCGCCCCCGGTATAAAAGACCGGCCGCTCGGCGCGCAGCATAAGATCGACAGCCGCCTCGATGGCATCCAGATCGCCATCCATCTGCGGCCGGTAGCTCTGGTGGCGCAGCTTTTCAACGTCCGGCGTGTAATAGTCGCCCAGCGCAAACTGGATATCCTTGGGAATATCGATCACCACCGGACCGGGCCGGCCCGTCGTCGCGATCAGGAAAGCCTCGTGCAGGATACGCGGCAGATCCTCGACCCGTTTGACGAGATAATTGTGCTTGGTGCAGCTGCGGGTGATCCCGACAGTGTCGCATTCCTGGAACCCGTCGGTGCCGATCAGATTGGTGGGCACCTGTGCGGTGATGCAGACCAGCGGGATCGAATCCATCAGCGCATCGGTCAACCCGGTCACCGCATTGGTCGCCCCCGGCCCCGACGTGACAAGGACCACGCCGCATTTCCCGGTCGATCGGGCATAGCCTTCGGCCATGTGGGTCGCGCCCTGCTCGTGCCGGACGAGAATGTGCTCGATCTTGTCCTGCTGGAACATGGCGTCGTAGATCGGCAGGGCCGCGCCGCCGGGATAGCCGAAAACATGTTCCACCCCGTTGTCGGTCAACGCCCGTATAACCATTTCCGCGCCGGTCATCTGTTCGGCCATCTCAGCCACTCCCTGCTTTAAATTCATCCCGCCGCAGCCGGATTTGGATAATAAAAAAGGCCCCGTGAGGGACCTGTGTTCGGCGCACCGCAATTCGCACGAGGGTTATGCCCTCATGTTGCGATGCGCCTGCCTACTACAAGAATAAGTGCCGTCTGCACGTCATTTCTCCAAAATTTCGGCGTTATAGGTACTGCCGGGTACGGCGCCGGTCAAGCCAAAAAGCAGATGCCCGGAATCAAAAAAGGCCCGTGCAGGGAAAGCACGAGCCCTTTTGAGATGCTTTACGCGCCCGATCAGCTGGCCGGGCAAGCGTCCTTGTAGAGCGTTCCGTCCGAAGCGCGATAGTAGCACTGGTTCGGTTCGCCAGCGACCTGGCCAACCAGCGCACCGGCGACACCGCCGACCACGCCGCCGACAACGGCACCCTGCACGCTACCGGTGGTCACGCCACCAATGACAGCACCGGCACCAGCGCCGATGGCAGCTGTTTCCTGGGTGCGGGTACAGGCCGAAACGGCCATAAGAGAAGTAAGGGCAACGCCGATAATAAATGCTTTTTTCATTTCCAAGCCTCCTGCGACTTTAACTCTAGAGTTCCCTCGCCCCTTAATGCGGTTAGCCGCTATTGGTTCCGCGAGCGGGGCCCTTGGCCATACAATTTTCAACATGAAGCGAAACTGAACGCCGTCGACAATTTCTTAACTTTCTCCATTTTGTGAATTTTTTCAAGTGCTTTGGCGCATCATGCCTTGGCATTGCCCAGGCACGATCCGGCCCATGTGCGATAGCAAAGGGCGCTGACAAGCCCCCGATTCGCGTGTATCGGGTTCTGTTCACCCAACGCCATCCAGCGCTGGGCGCGGCTTGGGAAGGCCAGAACGATGAAGACGACCGACACGACGCCGACCGCGCCCGGCTGGGCCGCGGAGCTGCGCGCCACATTTGTGCTCGCCTGGCCGCTTGTCGTTGCCCAGGTGGCCCAGAACGCGCTGTTTACCACCGACGTCATCATGATGGGCTGGCTCGGCCCCCAATATCTGGCCGCCGGCACCCTGGCCACATCCTTTTTCACGCCGTTCCTTTTGCTTGGCGGCGGCATCGTTTCCGCCGTCGCCCCGCTTGCCGCTCAGGCATTGGGTGCGCGCCAGATCAAGAATGTCCGCCGCACCGCACGCCAGGGATTCTGGGCCGGCATCCTTGTCGCGGCGCTTTTGTTCCCGCTCATCTGGCAGATCGAGCATATCCTGCTCGCCACCGGTCAGGAGCCCGAACTGGCCGGCATGGCAGCCCAATACATGCACATTGCTGTTCTGGTCCTGTTTCCCGGGCTCGGGCTTTTCGCCATTCGCTCATTTCTCTCGGCGCTCGGCTCGACCCAGATCATCCTTTACGTGACAATCGCCGGGGTCGTGGTGAACGCGGCCATCAACTACGCCCTGATTTTCGGCAATTTCGGCTTCCCCCGGCTCGAACTGCAGGGTGCGGCGGTCGCGACCGTTCTGACCAACCTGCTCATGTTCGGCCTGTTGCTCGCCTATACGCTCACCCACCGCAAATACCGCCGCTTCCACATCCTCGTGCGGTTCTGGAAGCCCGATTGGCTGCGGTTCAGGGAAATCTTCAGGATCGGCACCCCGATCGGACTGACCCTGATGGCCGAAGTGGGCATGTTCGCGGTCGCCGCCATTTTCATGGGCTGGCACGGCACCGACGCGCTGGCCGCCCACGCCGTGGCCCTTCAATGCGCCTCGTTCGCCTTCATGGTGCCGCTGGGGCTTTCCATGGCCGCCACGGTCCGCGTCGGTCGCGCCTTTGGGGCCGGCAGCGACCGGGGCATTGCCCAGGCCGGCTGGGTCGCAATGATCATCGGTACGGGTTTCATGGTCATCACCTGCGTGCTGTTTCTCACAATGCCGCAGATCTTCACCCGTGTGTTCCTCGACCCCACCGACCCCGGCAACCTCGCTGCGCTCGCCATGGCCACGACCTTCCTTGCCGTTGCGGGCCTGTTTCAGATCGTCGACGGCGCGCAGGTCGTGGCGGTCCATGTCCTGCGCGGCCTCAACGACACCAAAATTCCCATGTTCATCGCCCTGTTCGGTTATTGGTGCGTAGGCATGCCCGTCGCATGGTTTCTGGGATCGCCCGACCGCCTCGCCGGTATCGGCATCTGGCTCGGCCTCGCCGCCGGCCTGGCCTTCTGCGCCATCGTCCTCACCGCCCGCTTCGCCATGCGCGACAGGCTGGGCCTGATCGACCGGCGCCGGATGGTGGCAGCGGCTTAGAACGCTTCCAGGATAAGTGACACCACTTATCGGGTTCGGAAGCGCGACAAAACAAGGGCTTAGAGCAATTAAACCGATTTGAAGAAGCGCTGAAATGCTCCAATCGCGCCGATTTCCGTCAGGGTGAGGCGAAAATAGTGATGGGCGAGAACCGGAGCGGAGCGTACATCTGGTACGTGAGCACCGGAAGCGTAGCCCATCGCCATTTGCAGCCCACCATGGCGGAAATCAGACAACCACCGCCTGTTCTGCCATCTCCGCATCACCGAACACCCGCAGATACCGCTCAATCTCTTTGGGGTCGCCCACCGCCTTGGCCGGATTGTCCGAGAGTTTGACCGCCGGCCGCCCATTGGCGCTCGATACCTTGATGACCAGCGAGATCGGCTTGAGTTGCGGGGTGTGCATGGGCGCCGTCCCGGCAAAATCATTGGTGAGGTTCGTCCCCCAGCCGAAACTCATCCGCACCTTGCCGTCGAAATGCCTGTAGGCCGCATCGATGGTTTCAATATCCAGCCCATCGGAAAAAATCAGCAGTTTCTCTTTCGGATCGCGCCCATGCGCCTTCCACCATGCGATGATCTTTTCGCCGCCCTCGATGGCCGGCGCGCTGTCGGGCCGGAACCCCGTCCAGTCGGCCACCCAGTCCGGTGCGTTTTCAAGGAACGATGCCGTCCCGAACGCATCGGGCAGAACGATCAGCAGATTGCCGCCATAATAGCTCTGCCAGTCCTTGAGCACTTTGTAGGGCGCCTGCTTGAGCGCCTCGTCTCCCTCGGCCAATGCGGCGGCCACCATCGGCAGTTCATGGGCATTCGTGCCCAGCGCTTCGAGATCGGTGTCCATGGCCAAAAGCACGTTCGACGTGCCCGTCAGCGCATCCCCGAGCCCTTCCTTGAGCGCCTCCACGCACCAGCGCTGCCACAGAAACGAATGCCGCCGCCGTGTCCCGAAATCGGAAATTTTCAGATCGGGCAGCTTTTTCAGTCGCTCGACCTTCTCCCAGGTCTTGGCCTTGGCGCGTGCGTAAAGCACGTCGAGCGCGAACCGCCCCATGCCCCGCATGGCGCGCCGCGAGCGCAATTCATTGATGATGGCCAGCGCCGGAATTTCCCACATGGCCGTTTCGACCCATTTGCCGGGAAAATGCAATTCGAACTGCCCGTCGCGCTCGCTGAGCTCGTAATCGGGCAACTGGAAATTCTCCAGCCAGGCCAGAAACTGCGGCGAAAATATCTGCTTGGTTCCGTAAAAGCTGTTGCCCGCCAGCCAGATCATTTCCTTTTTGGTGAACCGCAGGCTGCGCGCATGGTCGAGCTGTTCGCGCAGCTCGTCGATATCGACCTCATCGGCCAGCCGCACACTCGTCGTACGGTTGGTCAGCGAGAACGTCGCCTCAACGTCCCGATACAGCCCCCAGATCATCTGCAGCATCAAGAGCTTGTAGAAATCGGTATCGAGCAGCGAACGGATGATCGGGTCGAGCTTGAACGTATGGTTGAAAACGCGCCGCGCAATGTCGGTCTTGGACGACGAGCTCAAATCAAATCCACCCCTGCTGCCTTCATCTTCCCGATCATCGTCTCCATCGAGCCCATCAGATCGATCCCCCGGCACGCCTCCAGCAACACCCGCGCCGAAAACCCCTGCCCCACAGCATCGAGTGCCGAATAGGCAACGCAGAAATCGGTGGCCAGCCCAACGAACGTAAGCTCACTCAGCCCCCGTTCGCGCAGATACCCCGTCAGCCCGGTCGGCGTTACGTGATCGTTCTCGAAAAACGCCGAATAGGAATCGATTTCCGTCCGGAACCCCTTTCGGATGATCAGCTCGGCCGGCATCAGGTTGAGCTCTGGGTGAAAATCGGCCCCATGGCTGCCCTGCACACAGTGATCGGGCCACAGCGTTTGGCTGCCATACGCCATCTCGATTTCCTCGAAAGGGGCCTTTCCGGCATGCTGGGAAGCAAAGCTCGAATGGTCCGCCGTGTGCCAGTCCTGGGTCAGGATGACGTGGTCGAACTGCCCCATAAGCTGGTTGATGACCGGCACGACCTGATCGCCCTCGTCCACCGCAAGCGCTCCTCCTGGGCAGAAATCGTTCTGCACATCGATGACGATCAACGCTTTTGTGGCCATATGCGCCTCCCCAAATCAAAGGTCCGCGCACTACTGCAAGCCAGACGCGTCGCGTCAACTCCCCACGCGTGCGTGTTCCTGTGACAGCATAGCCATGATGACACCGGCCGCCTCTGCCTCGAGCCCCGCCGCCGTCAAAACCTCCGCTGCAAAGCTGGCCGGAGCGGGCGCTGGCGCCGTGATGATCCTCCCGTCCCGCACCGCCTGGGGCTGATCGCGGTAGTGCGCCGCTCCCCGATAGGATTTGACCGTCTGCAGATAGTCCCGCCCGTTGGAGGTATGCGCCACATCATCGAGCATGCCCGCCCGCGCCAGCGCCAGCGTCGCGCCGCAAATTCCCGCGACCACGCACCCGTTCTCGTGCGCTTGCTTCAATCGTGCTTCGATCTCGGGCGGCGCATCACTCTCAAACGCGAGACCACCGCAAACCACGACCACGCCATCCTTCGGTGCGGAAAACCGCTCAAGCGCTTCTGTCTTGAGCCCGGAAACCGCCGTCACCGGCCCTCCGTTCGCAGAGACAAATCCAATCTCGGCGCCGTAATAGGCTCGCCCGGTTCCGGCGAGCACCCCGATTTCCCAATCGGAATACCCCTCGGTCAGCACAATGGTGATCGCAAGCATATCGTTCTCCCGGTTCAACGATCCTGTCGGTGCTCTCGCCTAACCGGTTGGGGTGACAAACCCTGTCAGCACGTTCCCACTTGACGACCGATAATCGATCGGGCTCCTCTCGCTTCATGACTGAACTGCGCCAATCCGAACTCCGCGTCGCCGCCGACCTCGCCCGCCACGACCTGCCCGGCACCGTCGTCGTGCTCGATCAACTCGCGACCACCGCGGCAATGGCTGCCGAGGCGCTCGGCGTCGAGGTGGGCCGCATCGTCAAATCGCTGATCTTTGTCGGCGAGGAGACCGGCGAGCCGATCATGGTGCTGGTCTCGGGAGCCAATCGCGTTCACGAAAAGCGTACCGGCCGCCAGATCGGCCAGAAGCTGGGCCGCGCCGATGCCGATCTGGTGCGCGAAACCACCGGCTTTACCATCGGCGGCGTTTCGCCGCTGGGACAGCTCAAATCCATTCCGATTTATATGGACACCGATCTCTTCGCGTTCCAAACCGTCTGGGCCGCAGCCGGAAACGCGCGCTCGGTATTTGAAATCGCACCGGACGATCTCGCCCGCGTCACCGGCGCACCCCGCATCACCGTCACCTGACTCCCCGGAGCCCCTAAATGGTCTATCTCCTGCTTATCGTCGGCCTCATTCTGCTCGTGGCAGGCGGCGAAGGCTTCGTGCGCGGCTCGGTGGCCATCGCAGAAAAACTTGGCATGTCCTCGCTGCTGATCGGGTTGACACTGGTCGGCTTCGGCACCTCGTTGCCTGAGCTTGTGACCTCGGTCCAGGCCGCCCTCGATGGCGCCCCCGGCATTGCCGTGGGCAATGTGGTCGGCTCCAACATCGCAAATATCCTGCTGATCCTGGGCATCACCGCGCTCATCTACCCCATCGTCGTGGACAAGGCCGTACTGCGCCGCGACGGCTCGGTTCTGGTGCTCGCGTCGCTCGCCGCCCTGGGCATCGTGCTGATCGGCACTTTGGGCCGCATTGCAGGACTGGTCCTCGTCGCTCTGCTCATTTCCTATATCGTCTTTTCCTACTTTGCAGACCGCCGCGCACAGGCATCGGCCAGCATTGCCGCGGAAGTCGAAGCAACCGGCGGCAAACAATCGGTTCTCGTCTCGATCCTGTTCGTTATCGGCGGCCTTGCCCTCACGGTATTGGGCGCTCGCCTGCTCGTATCCAGCGCGGTCGAAATCGCCACGGCCCTCGGCGTTTCGGAAACAATCATCGGGCTGACTGTCGTTGCCATCGGCACCTCATTGCCCGAACTGGTCACCTCGATCATTGCAGCGCTCCGCCGCCACACCGACCTGGCGCTGGGCAACATCATCGGGTCCAACATCTTCAACGTCTTCTCGATCCTGGGCATCACCGCGCTGATTCAGCCCATCCCCGTCCCCGACGAGATCATTCGCCTCGACATCTGGGTCATGCTCGGCGCCACCGCGCTCCTGCTCGGCTTTTCCTACACCCAACGCGAAATCGTCCGCTGGGAAGGCGGTGTGCTATTGGCGCTCTATGCAGGCTATATCGGCTGGCTCGCACTCGGAGCTATTGGCTAACCGGCAAACGGATCGACAAAAGTCCAGTCCCTGAACCTGTTGCGGAACCATGTCGATTGCCGCTTGGCATATTGCCGTGTGGCAATCACCGCTTTTTCCACCGCCTCGTCACGGTCCATCTTGCCCGCCAGCATGGCCGTGACTTCTCCCACGCCAATCGCTTTCATCGCCGGCAGCGAAGGATCGAGATCGCGCGCCAACAGCGCCTCGACCTCCTCGACAGCCCCGGCCTCCATCATCGCCGCGAACCGCTCCCCGATCCGCCGCCGCAGCAATCCCCGCTCGGGCATTAATACAATCCGCTCCAGCGCATAATCATCGAGCAGCCCGGGCCCGTTGGCATCCTGAAAGGCGCTCAGCGTCTTGCCCGTCGCCATCTGCACCGAAAGCGCCCGCACCACCCGTTGCGGGTCGGCGACCTTGAGCCGTCTTGCCGTTGCCGGGTCCCTCTCGACCAAAAGCGCCATCCGCCCCGCCTCATCGCGCTCTTGAATCAGTTTCTCAGCCTCGGCCACAAATTCAGGATCGATGGCCGGAACCTGCGCGAATCCGTTTACGAGCGCATCGAAGTAAAGCCCTGTCCCGCCAACGAAAATCAGCTCCTGATTCTCTTTGTCAGCCTCTTGAATCTGTTTGTGAGCATCGGCCAGCCAGGCGCCCGTCGAATAGCGCACCGATGGATCCACATGTCCGAACATTTCATGGTGCGCCTGCGCCAGCTCGTCCGCGTTGGGCCGCGCCGTCAGGCGGTCGAGCACGCCATAAACCTGCATGGAATCGGCGTTGACGATCCGCGCCCCGCTCTGGCGCGCTCGCGCGATGGCCAGCGCCGTCTTGCCGCTGGCGGTCGGACCAGCTATCAAAACCGCGCGCTTTGCTCCATCCCTTGCCATGGTCGTGTCTATGTCAGTTCTCGTTCTGATCGCCAATCCCAATGAACCGGCCCTGTCCAACACACTGGTGGAAACGGTCCAGCGTGAAACCCATGGCGAAATCAACTGGCTCGCGCAAGGCATAGCCTGCGAGATCATCGCGCCCAAGGCCGCCGATCCGGTTTTGACAGCCCGCGATATCATCGGCTCCCAGCCCATCGACGCGGCACTCGTTGCGCTGGCCAACCGACGCAAGCAACTGCTCGTCGCCGACATGGATTCCACGATGATCGAGCAGGAATGCATCGATGAGTTGGCAGATGCTTTGGGCCTCAAACCTCAGGTCGCCGAAATCACCGAACGCGCCATGCGCGGCGAACTTGACTTCGAAGCCGCCCTCGATACCCGCGTCGCGCTTTTGAAGGGGCTGGAGCGCCGACTGGTGGAAGACGTCCGCCGCGAGCGCATAACGCTCGCTCCCGGCGGCCGCGCCCTCATCCAGACCATGAACGCCTACGGCGCCTACACGGCCCTGGTGTCCGGCGGTTTCACCCTTTTCGCCGATTACTTCGCCAAGCGCATCGGTTTTGACGAGGCCATCGCCAACGTCCTCGAATTCGATGCCGACGACCGCCTCACCGGCACTGTCGAAAAACCCATCGTCGACAAGTCCACCAAACGCAACCGCCTCATGGCACTGGCAGCGGAAAAGGGCCTCGCCATCGCCCAGACCATGGCGGTGGGCGATGGCGCCAACGATCTCGACATGCTCCAGGCCGCCGGCCTCGGGGTCGCCATCCACGCAAAACCGATCGTTGCCGAACAGGCCGCCGTCAGGATCGATCATTCCGATCTCACAGCCCTGCTCTACCTGCAGGGGTATTCGGGCGACGACATTGTAAGATAAAGCATCGCAAATGGGAGTTCGATGCGTGGATCAGGAACCGCGGACAGTGCTGGAAACCGAACGCCTGATCCTGCGCCCCTGGCAGAACGCCGACCGCGCGCCCTTCGCGGCCATCGTTGGCGATCCCCATGTCATGCGCTTTTATACAGGCACGCGCGACCGGGCCGCGGCTGACGCCTGGATCGACAAGATGATCGCCGGCCTCGATGCCGGAACCTCGGCCTTCCTCGCCGCCGAACGCAAGGCCGATGGCGAGTTGATCGGGCTGATCGGCACCGCCCGGATCGACATGGATCTGCGCGGCAACCCGCCCGAAGAAATCGGATGGGTGCTGGGCAACCGATATTGGGGACAGGGCTACGCCCCCGAAGGCGCGCGCGCCCACATCCTTTCGGCCTGGCAGCGTGACCTGCCCGAACTCGTCGCCTTCACGGCGGCCATCAACCAGCCGTCTCAGCGCGTCATGGAAAAAATCGGCATGACCCGCGATACCGAGGGCGACTTCCTCCACCCCCGCATCGCCGAGAACCACCCCTTGCGCCCGCACGTTCTCTATCGCATCGCCAATCCGGCCCGCTCCTGATCGATCTCTGGGTGCTGGACGATTTCGACGTCGAAACCCTGCCCATCGAGCACGTCGATGGACGAAACCAATGGTCGCCCTCAAGCGCATTGCTGAACGGGCCCGGAGCGTGTCCAGCAAAACCATGTTCTCGACGCGATCGGGGATGGAAACGGTTTTGCGGTTCGCAACACGCGACAAAGCAAGGTCTTAGAGCCAAGGATTTTGTTCAATCAAATCCCGGACGGCTCTAAAATCGCACGACCGTGAGCACGATCAGGCCTGCCGCTGCCATTCCAAGCGCTGCCATGCGCAATTGCTGGCTCGGCAGCGCGATCATCTGGGCGACCATCCTTTTCATCTGCTCGGGAAATGCAGCGTAAAGCAGCCCCTCGATAACAAAGGCCAGCCCCAGAGCGGCAAGAAGATCGGTCACTTGAATTCTCCTCAAAAAAAAGAGGCGCACCCGAGGTGCGCCTCCATTAGCAATTGCAGCCGCGCTCTTATTGAGCGGGAGCGGGCTCGGCGTCCTCTGCAGCGGGCGCAGGTTCGGCCGGAGCCGTTTCTTCCGGAAGACCTTCACTGCCCAGGTTCTCGGTCTCGAGCAGTTGCTCGAGATCCTGAACATCCTGCTCGATGCTTCCGGCTCCTTCGCCCGAAACCAGCGAATCCGTTGCCAGCAGATCGTCGATCTCTGTGGAATCGATGGGCTCTTCGCTCGGTCCTTGAACCCCGATATCGATCGGCGTCGCCGTCGGTGCCGGGAAGTCGGGCAATTCGCCGTTCGAACCGAAATAGTTGAAGAACGCCGAGTCCGGCGAGAGCACCATGGTGGTGTTTCCATCGGCCAGCGCGTTGCGATAGGCCTCCATCGAGCGGTAGAACTCGAAGAAGGACTGGTCCTGGGAATAGGCTTCGGCGAACAGACGGTTCTGCTCGGCGTCACCTTCACCGCGGATGATTTCGCTGTCGCGATTGGCGGCCGAAACCACCTCGACCGCCTGACGGTCGGCGATGGCACGCAGGGTTTGTGCCTGCTCCTGACCACGAGCGCGGATCAACGCGGCTTCCGCATTACGCTCGGCCTGCATACGCTCATAGGTCTGCTGGGACACTTCCGGCGTCAGATCGGTCACCAGAACGCGCACGTCCACGACCTCGATGCCCAACTCGGTCATGTCGGTTGCCACCAGATCGCTGGCTTCACGCATCATTTCCGAACGCTGTTCGGAAAGCGCCGCATCGAACTCACGCAGGCCGTAAACGGCACGCAGAGCCGATTCCAGACGGGTTGCGATACGCTGTTCGGCAAGCTGAAGGCTGCCGAGCACCGTCTGGCGGAACCGGATGGGATCAACGATACGGTAGGTGATGAAGGCATCGACGATATAGAACTGGCCGCCCGAAACCTGCAGGCGGATACGTTCCAGGTCGTAGCGCAGAAGGCGCTTGTCGATATATTGCACGGTTTCCACGAAATCGGTCGGAACCTTGAAGTAAATCCCCGGATCCTGGATTTCGCGCGTGATTTCGCCGAAGCGCATCACGATGGCCTGCTCGCGTTCGTTGACGATGAACAGCGAAGAAAACAGCACGTAGGCGGCAATGACCACTGCGACGATTGCTATGATGAGCCTATTCATTACTGGCTACCTCCGCTCTGGAGGGTGGACCCGCTGCTTCGCAGTTCGGGCAGCGGCAGATAGGGGATGACCCCCGAACCCTGGCCACCTTCGAGAAGCACCTTCTCGGTTCCGCCCAGAACCTCTTCCATCATTTCAAGGAAGATGCGCTGGCGGGTGACCTCTGGCGCGTTGCGGTATTCGTTGTAAACGGAAACGAAACGCGCCGCCTGGCCCTCGGCCTCGTTGATCACGCGGTCACGATAGGCTGCGGCCTCTTCGCGGATCGCTGCGGCCTGACCACGCGCGCTACCCAGAAGGGTGTTGGCGTATTGCCGTGCTTCTTCCTGGAAACGGTCTTCGTCCTGCAGCGCGCGCTGCACTTCGTCGAACGCATCGGCAACTTCGGCCGGCGGTGCCACGTTTTCGATCGAGATGTTGGAGATCGTCACACCCACGCCATAGCTGTCGAGAATGTTCTGGGTGATCTGCTGCACCTCGAGCGCGATCCCGGTACGATCGTCACGGAACACGTCCTGCGCCGTCCGGCGCCCGACAACCTCACGCATCGCGCTTTCGGCGGCCTGGCGCACCATTTCGTCGGGGTCGCGAACCTCGAACAGGTAAAGCCGCGGATCGGCGATCCGCCACAGGATCGAAAAGCTCATGTTGACGATGTTCTGATCGCCCGAAAGCATCAGCCCGCTATCGCGGTCATTGGTCGTTCCCGTGCCCACGCGGGTCTGGTTTTCCGTTGTGGACGCACGCTCGACGCGCTCGATCGGCCACCAATGGAAATGCAGGCCCGGACTGGAGAATTCGTCCTTGGGCTCCCCGAACAAAAGCTCGACGCCCACTTCGTTCGGCGCGATGGTATAGATCGACTGGCTGCCCCAAAAGACCAGCGCCGCCGCAACGACACCAATCACCAGCCAGCGCCCGCCGCCCGGAATATTTCCGCCGCCGCCGAACTGCTGCCGGCCGCGTGCCAGAATGTCCTCGAGATTGGGAGTATTGTTTCCCCCGCTGGGACGGCGTGGACCGTTACCGCCACCACCTCCGCCCGGCGCCTGGCCCCATGGACCGCCGCTGCGGCTCCGGCGGCCGCCCCTATTGTCTTCCCACGGCATTTCGTCCCTTTCGGTTTGTCGTGAAAGTGCTTTTGCTTATTGATGTTTTATATAGGGAACCATGGCTCCCCGATCAATGGAAACCGGGTGCGGCACGAACCACCTTGGGCCATGGTAAACGCGATTTTGACCGCGCCGTGATCGCACACGGCGTTCGATCTCTGTCAGCGTCGCTCGTATACCATGGTCACAAAGCGCGCGCTGTCTTTTTCCCCCGGCACGATTTCAGGCAGCACCGTGCCCACCCAGACCGCGGGATCGATCTGGGGAAAGAACGTATCGCCGTCCGGCGCGGCGTCGACATGGGTGACGTAAAGCCGATCCGCCAGCGGCATGGCGGCCCGATAGATCTCCCCGCCCCCATTGATGAACAGCTCATCCACCCCGTCACGCTCGGCAATCTCGCGCCCTCGCGCAATCGCCTCTGACAAATCGCCGAACACCTCGACACCCTCGGGCGCAAAATCGGCGCTGCGCGTCACAACGATATTTGTCCGCCCCGGCAAGGGCTTGCCGATGGATTGAAACGTCTTGCGCCCCACGACCAGCGGCTTGCCCATCGTCGTGCGCTTGTAGAACGCAAAGTCGGTCGGCAGCCGCCAGGGCAGATCGCCCGCCGCCCCGATCGCTCCGTTGCGCCCCACCGCCGCGATCATCGCAACCACCACGCTCATGATTTGCCCGCCAATGCGACAAGGTCCGCCCCGCTCACCCGGCACACCGTCCATTCGTCCTGCATCAGAGCTCCTTGCGCCTTGTAAAATTCTATCGCTGGCGTGTTCCAGTCCAGCACCCACCATTCGAACCGTCCCAGCCCTTCGTCGATGCAGCGTCGGGCCAGATGCGCCAGCAGCGCCTTGCCGATCCCCTTCCCCCGCACCTCGGGGTCAACAAACAGATCCTCGAGCCAGATGCCATGCCGCCCCTGAAAGGTCGAGAAGGTATAAAACCATAGCGCGAACCCCACGGGCTTGCCGTCAAGTTCGGCAATCTCGCAAAAGGCCCTGGGGTTTTCGCCGAACAATTGCGCGCCGATCTGCTCGACAGTCGCCTCGACTTCATGGCCGAGCTTTTCATATTCGGCGAGCTTGACGATGAAATCGAGCACAAGAGCCGCATCGTCGGCAACCGCCATCCGGATATCGGGTTTCATCGTCCTGCCTTGACCTGCCGCCGGGACCTTCACATGGCGCGATTCCAGTTCGCGCGGCAACCACGACATCCAAGCACCGGCTTGACGCTCACATGCGCGTCCGCCAGGAACCTCCGCCCGTTCGCGGCGTTGGACTGTATCTCGCCCGAAGCCATGAAGGGACAGCACAATGACCGATCCGCAAAGAGGCCCGGTGCGCGGAGCGCCCGTGCGCAACCTCGCCATCGGCATTCTGGGCATCCTTGCCATCCTCGCCGTTGTCTATGTGGGATTTCTGGTGTTCTTTGCAGCCAGCGAGCCCGAGCGCGCCGACAACCCCGCAGAAATCGGCAGCTCAGAGGTGCCAAGCGAAGGTGTCGCGGTGCCCGATGGCGGCGATCTGACCAACGAGCCCACCCAGGCCGCGCCCGATTCCCCGGCCCGCACGCTGGAAAACATCGAAAGCTCCGGGGCCGCCGACCCGTGAGCGAATGGGCCGCGACGGCCTTTTAACCGCCGCCGTCAGACCCCACATGATCTGTGTGGTCTATTCATTGCGTAACCCCAAAGGAGTGCGCCAGATTGAGCGTTGCGTTCACCAAGGAAGAAAGTGCGGAAACGGCATCGGAAACCCTGTTGCCCGATCGCCCCATTTCGCCCGAACCCAACCTTGTGACCGAGGCGGGGCTTAAAGCCCTGCACGATCAGCTCGACGCTGCCCGCATGGCCTATAACACCGCCAGTGCCATCGAAGACGTCAACGACCGCCGCCGCGAAGCGGCGAGCCCTTTGCGGGACCTGCGCTATTTCACCCAGCGCGTGCGCACCGCCCAGCTCATCCCGGCACCGGTTCAAACCGATACCGTCGCATTCGGCAGTACGGTAACCTTCAGCCGCGACGACGGTCGGATACAGAAATACCGCATAGTGGGCGAGGACGAGGCCGATCCCAAATTAGGATCGATCTCCTATGTCTCCCCCCTCGCCCGCGCTCTCATGGGCAAAACCGCAGGAGACATCGCAAATCTGGGCGACAAGGAAATCGAGATTATCGAGATATCTTAGGCGGCGGCATCCCAAGGGAGGGCCGAACCGCGGACCCGCGCCAGCGAACATGGCCGTTTGCGGACCACGATCAGCCAGTTACACAACCTAAGCCAGATACCGAAACCACTTGCGCTCCAGCGCCGTGGTCAGGTCGATGCCGTTCTGTTTGGCAAAGATCAGCAGCATCGCCAGGACATCGGCGGCTTCATCCTCGAGCGCTTCGCGCAGCCCATCTTCCGACTCGCCCTCGCGGCGCCCCCGGCCGGTCGATTTCAGAAACGCTGCCACCAGCTCGCCAGTTTCCTCGGAGAGTTTCAGCGCCGCCCAGTCGCGATCCCGATCGATATCACATCGCGTGGCATAAGTGTCCGAAACCTTCCCCACCGCCTGCGTCAAAGCCGCGAGTTGCGCCCGCGCCGCATCCTTGTCCGGTCTCAATAGTCGTCCCTCCGCACCACGAACAGCACCTCGATATCCTGCCAGGGGTAGAAATCCTCCTGCACCATCTCGAAGGTCGTCGGCCCGGTCTTGGTAACGCCCTCGCCGCAGAACGAGACGAAATTGTCCACGCTGCCCTTGTCGACGGTCAGCCGGAACGTGCCGATCGAATGTGCCCAGTTGGCGCCCGACGACAAAATGTAGGTAAGCCAGCTTTCGGTGAACGGCGCCGACCACGGCTCGTCCGGGCTGGTCAGCGTGCGTTCCACCGCCGCCACCAGATCATCTTCGAGACAGTATTTTTCCTCATACTCGGCCCGCTGGCCATATTCGGTGTCGATGAACGTCGCCGCCACCGTTCCACCCAGCCCGGGCGTGTAGCGGTGGCTCACCTCGACGATCTCACCCGCCGGAAACACCGCTTCCCACAGATAGGCCGATTTCAGCGTCCAGTCCGGCGAATAGCGTCCGGCTTCATCATAGGGATAAGGCCCCAGGGCCCCGATGCTCACCAGCATTTGCTTGTCCGCTTCGGACAACGCGTTGACAGCATCCTCGGTCGAAAGCAGATGCGGCGCCAGCGGCACGCCGAGCTTCTGCAACGCCTTTGTACGATCTACCCCAAGCGCGAAAACCGATTGGTGCAGTTCGGCCTCCACCGGCCGCCCGTCAAACGTGGTCGAAAAGCCAAAGACATTTTCAGGATCGTCGGTCGGGAAACCCGCCATTTCATAGGGCGAACTCTCGATATCAGGCATCGGAAACGCCACGAGGACATGCTGATCGGTATCGGTCAGATTCTCGAATTCATAGGTAACCCGAACCGCGTCCATCGAGAGATAGAGGTCCTCGCTGAGCATGCGCACGTTCTCGTTCTGCGCAAATTGCAGCCCGCCAACCCCCACAGTGGCCATCGTATCGTTGCCATGGGCGGGGAGCGCCAGCCCAAAAGCCATTGCTCCGATCACCCATGCCTTCATACTGCCACCTGTGCCTTGATGTGCGGATCGGGGTCATACCCGACGATCTCGAAATCCTCGAACGCAAAGTCGAAAATGGAACCGCGCCTGGTAACGATCTCCAGCCTCGGCAGCGGCTTGGGCGAACGCTCAAGCTGCGTCTGGGTCTGCTCGAAATGGTTGTGGTAGATATGAGCGTCCCCCAGCGTATGGACGAAATCGCCCACCCCCAGCCCGGTCACCTCGGCCATCATATGGGTCAAAAGCGCATAGGACGCGATGTTGAAGGGCACGCCCAGAAAGATATCCGCCGAGCGCTGATAGAGCTGGCAGGAAAGCTTGCCGTCGGCGACATAGAACTGGAACAGGCAATGACAGGGCGGCAGCGCCATATCGTCCACTTCCGCCGGGTTCCAGGCCGAAACGATGTGACGCCGGGAATCGGGCCTGGTCTTGATCTGGTTGACCAGATTGGCGATCTGGTCGATATGGCGCCCGTCCGGCGCCGGCCAGCTGCGCCACTGGCTGCCATAGACCGGGCCGAGATCCCCGTTCTCGTCGGCCCACTCGTCCCAGATCTTGACCCCGCGCTCCTGCAGCCAGCGCACATTGGTGTCCCCGCGCAAAAACCACAAAAGCTCATAGACGATGGAACGGATATGGAGCTTTTTCGTCGTCAGCAGCGGAAAGCCTTCATTGAGGTCGAACCGCATCTGATAGCCGAAAACCGAACGGGTCCCCGTCCCGGTCCTGTCGGCCCGGTCCACCCCGTTTTCCATCACATGGCGCAAAAGATCGAGATACTGCTTCATTGTGGGCCAATGTTTATCGCGATTCGCGCGGCCCCGGCGCACCGATCGCGCATCGCGATTGTTTTTGCACCCTTTGTTCGCACCCCCTTTTCATCGGGGTCCATGGTCCTTATATTGAGCGTGCCGGCAACGGCTATGGCGATAAATTGCCATCGTAATAAACCCATCGGACCCGGGGGCAGTACCCGGCGCCTCCACCAAAAACCCTCTTCTTACAGAGGCTTATGGGGGCGAAACAGGATCGACGAGGGCGTAAAGGGTGTGTTTTCGCTCGGCATGGTACCACCGTTATCGGACTAAAACTTATAGTTGCTAATGACAACAATAAGGCTCCGGTCGCTCTCGCCGCGTAAGCGGTGCGAGAACTGGGAATTTAAGTCCTACGCTCCTAGCCGGGTGTAGGCGGGGTCCGCAGGCACCTGGCAACAGAAGCCTGCATTTCTCTTGAACCCCCGCGCAAATTCAGGCTGTTATGGGCTCAATGAGAATCGCTTAGGGAGCTGCCGTAAATGGCACAAGACCACATCCGCTACGACATTTTGGCCCAGGAAGCCCTGCGCGGCGTCGTACGGAAAGTGCTGAGCGAAGTTGCTCGCACCGGCCTGCCCGGCGATCACCACTTCTTCATTTCCTTCGTGACGCAAGCCCCCGGCGTGCGCCTGAGTCAGAAACTGATCTCTCAATACGACAAGGAAATGACCATCGTCCTCCAGAACCAGTATTGGGACCTGAAAGTCTCCGAAACCGGTTTTGAGGTCGGTCTTTCGTTCGACGGCGTCAACGAGACCCTGCTCATTCCCTTTTCGGCCATCAAGGGCTTTTTCGACCCCTCGGTCCAGTTCGGTCTCCAGTTCGAAGTCGCCGAGACACAGGCCGGTCCGCGCATTGTGGCCGACCCCGATGATCCGGAGAGCGACGACATCGCCGATCTGGCCGAAACCGACGAACCCGCCATCGAAGAAGAAAGTGGCGAAAAGGTCGTCAGCCTCGATTCCTTCCGCAAGAAATGACCGACGGTGCGCAAGCGCTCGCTGACCATTGCCGGCCACCGCACCTCCATCGCGCTCGAACCCCCCTTCTGGGAGGCGCTGCAGTCCATTGCGCAGGCGCGTGAAATGTCCCTGCCCAATCTGATCGCCGAGATCGACGAAACGCGCGAGGATTCAAATCTGTCCTCGGCCATCCGCGTTTTCGTTCTGGCCTGGTTCCGTTCAGCGGCCGGGCGTTAGCGCCTGCAGGTCCAGCGCGCCCGGCGGCAGCACCGTAAACGACGAATTGATATCCTCTCCCGCGCCCGGCCCCGCCTCCGGCTCCGGCTGTGATGATGGCGCAGGCTCGGGCTGTGACAGCTGCTCCTCAAGCTCCTGAAGCTGACGCTGCTGCTCTTCGATCTGCAACCGTTCGGCCTCTTCCTGCTGTTGTTGCAACAGCAATTCGGTCTGCCGCCGCGCCTCTTCCTCCATCAGCCGTGCCTGCTCTTCGGCCGCGGCGCGCTGGCGCGCCTCCTGCTCGGCCCGCAATGCCTCGAGCTCATCGAGCTCGATTTCATAGGCCCGCATCTGGATCGCATCGACCATCGGTCCCAGATCCAGGCTCCGCTCGGGCGCAAACAGCGTCCCCTCGATCCCCAGCCCGATCCGGCCCGTGGTTTCGGTAATCAACCCGTTGCCGGCCAGCGCTCGCGTCAGCGCCAGTGTCCAGTCCGCTTCGAGCGTTCCGGTTTCCACATCGAGGCTGCCCCCGCCCACCAGCCTGGCGTCACCACCGTCGATGGCAATGTTGGCGATCCGCGCCACCCCGCCGATCAGCCGCACCAGCCCGCCCGCGTCCTGGCTTTCGAACGGCCCCGATTGCAGCGCCGTCGCAACCAGAATTTCCAGTGCCTCGGGTTCGATCTCGATGAGATTGTCCACATTGGCCGCCGCCTGAAACGCGTCCGGCGACAAGCCCTCGATCCGCAGGTCCTCGACCGAAAAACTGCCCTCCCCGTTCAGCGATCCGGCAAAGGCCCGATAGCTGTCGCCGCTCCCCTGAAACTGCATTCCAAGGGTCAAGGTGCCGCCCAGCACGTCAGCCGGCGTATCGGGCAGCGCCGCATCGATCGCAACGCCATTGAGCGTCAACCGCCCGCTCAGGCTCTTGTCGGCCAGCGCCGAGGCACAACATGCCGTTGCGTCGAGCTGGATCGTGCCACCCCCGAATTCGCCAAACAGGCCGCGCAGCCCCACATCCTCTTCGCCCCACGCATAATCGAACGCCAAAGCTTCGATCAGCCGTTCTTCGCCCGCCATCAGCACCGGCGCCGTAATGGTGATCCGCCCCCGCGTCGTCCTCTGGTTTGCCCCCAGATCGACCGGGCCGTCGGGCCACAGGCCGGGTGAAAAATTGATCACGCCAGCCGGCCCGGCCAGCATGGCGGCCACCGTTTCGACGTCGATCCCATCGAACCCCAGCGACCCTGTCACAACCGCTGTTTCCCGCTGCGCCGCATAAGACAGCGTTCCGCTGATCGCCCGCTCTGCGGCACTGGCCGAAATGTCGGACAGCGTCACGCTCTCAGTGCCCACAAAACCGATATCGGCCTGCCCTTCGAGCCCGGGAAACCACACGCCCTGCGCGCCCGCCATCTCGGCCAGAGCAACCCCGTCCGCAAACAGGAAAGAGGTCTCCCCCTCGCCCCGGATCGAGCCTGGATCGGCCAGTTGCAGCGTGCCGGAAAAATCGATCCGCTCTCCGCCGCCCTCGAGCGAGAAATCGGCATCCATGTTGCCCTGTGGGTTGCCCTCCAGCCGGGCGCTGGCAATCGCGCCATCCTCTCCGGCAATCAGCGACGCCAGCCCCAGCTGGTCGAGCAATTGCGTGCCGCTTCCTGCCGCCGCCTCAAGCGAAACCACCAGATTTTCGCGCCCCAACCCACCTATGCCTCCGGTCATGTCCAGCCGCCCGGAAACCTCACTCACCCCGGCCCGGCCATCGAGCGTCAAAATCTGCACGCCATCGCGTCCGGGCGCTTCGAGAACCACCGACATTTGCGCGGGAAGGCTGCCCGACACAGCCTGGCGCAACGGATTGTCCTCGCCCGTCAACAGCCCGACCGCGGGAGCATTCGATGCAATCTCGAGACGGCCTTCGCCCGCGACGACCGGCGCCGCCAGCGTGCCGGACAGCCGGCCCGTGCCCTCGAACCCGACCCCGCCATACGACCCGACAGCAAGGCTTTCGAACTCGAGCCCCTCCGCGCTCCAGGCCGAACGCAGCGAAAGATCTTCGAGCCCCAGCCCCTCGACCCGCGCCGCCTCCACATCGAGGTCGAGCCGCCCCTGCGGGAAGCTCAGGCCAAACGCGCCTGCCGGATCGATCGGCGGCAGCAGCGCCAGCAACGCCGTGCTCTGGCGCGCGTTAAGCGCCGACAGCCCTGCGGTGACCTCGAGCGAAGGCGCATCCCCGAACCGCATATCGCCCGATACCGTGTGAACCGTCTCGTCAAGCACCAGCAACCCGTCGATAAACCGCAGCCGGTCGTTGACCAATTGCACCCGCCCGTTGAGCGAACCGCCCATACCGAACAACGGATTGCCCTCCCCGGCCCGCTTCCAGAGCAGCGAGAGTGCATCGAGCCGCGGCGAGGCCATCGACAGCGTGCCCTCGAAGGCCGGCCAGCCCGCCGCCCGGCCCAATTGCCCGGTCAGTTTCAGCGTCGTGTCTCCCGACAGCCGCCCCGAAAATTCCTCGACCGTCCAGCTCTCGCCATCGCTCGTGGCGTCCAGCCGCACGTCGCGCACCGCAACGCCGCGCACCGAAAGCTCGTTGATCGCCATGGCGATCCGTCCCGGCAGCGGCGGCATCAAAGGCTCGGGCATGCCGCGCAACAGCCGGACGATTTCGAACGGCTGGGTGCCCTCGTCCGTCACCGCCCGTGGCTGGAGCGCGACCACGCCGCCCGATACCGTAGCGTCAAACGCCGGCTCCGCCCCAAGGCTCAGCGTCGCCTCCCCGGTCAGCCGGGTTGCCGTCTGGTTCTCGTCGGGCAGCAGCACGAACTCGGAAAGCGCGATCCGCTCGGCATCGGCAATGAGCGGGCTTTCCAGTGTCATCCCCCCGACCACCGCTTCACCCTGATCGGCTGGCGGGGCCTGCCGATAGGTCAGTGTCCCTTCAAGGCTCGGCGCTCCTCCCGTATCCAACAAGCCCTCGGCGGTCACCGAAAACGCCCCGCTGGTCGGCCGCACAAAGGCACTGACCTGCATCTGCCCGGCCGCATTCATCGCCGATGTCGAAGCCCGCACGCCATAGGCCGTGCCCTCATGGACGGCCTGCCCCTCGATAGCGAACGGCCCGCGAACGCCCGTCAGCGCCATATCGCCATTGAAACCGTCAGCCCGCCAGCTCTCGCCGCTGCGCAGATCGGTCAGCCGCACCACGCCATCAGTCAGCTGCGCATTGGCGATCGACACATTGGTGACCGTCGCCGATTGCGCCAGCGTGATCGGCGTCTGCAATTGCCCCTCTTCATCGATCACCAGATTGAGTTCGGGCTCGATCAGCCGCAATTGGGTGACGGTGAACCGGTCGCGCAGGAAATCCATCAATGACAGATCGGCTTCGATCAGCCGCGCCGACCCCACCGGCGCCTCCGCCGGCCCAAGCCGTGCATTCTCGAAATGCATGCGCGGCTGCGGCAGCAGGGTAAAATCCATATCGCCGGCAATCTCGACCTCGACCCCCAGCGCCTCGGCCGCCATCTGCTCCATGCGCGGCTTATAGGCGTTCCAGTCGATGAACCACGGAACGATAAAGGCGCCCCCCATCAAAAGGATCGCGATCAAACCGATGGCGATGTAGATGCGATTTGCCAAGCCGTTGGCGTCCTTTTACAAAGTCGATGGAAGATTAATTTGAGATCGGGACCCAAAGGGCCGCGAAGCGAACAGTTGCAGACTTTTCCGGTTCGATCTCACGCCAAGACAGCGGCCCAATTTCCCATTCCGATTCAACCAAGCGGTATTGGACCTTAGGCATATCGCCCCGCCCCGTCACCCGGCTTATCCCGCCTAAGTTCAAGATTTCACAACCTGTATGCGGCAAGTTGCCTTGCAGATGCAAACGCAGCACCTTAAGCGGGTCCGCTTGATGCCAAACCAGGAAGCTCCATGACGACGCCGGTGAAAACGGCCAAGCAGATCTATTTCGTCACCCAGCGCTGGGTCCGCCCGCATCTGGCGAGCTTTTTCGCCCTGCAACAGCCCCGCCTCTGGCTGCTCGCCATCCTGCTCGGCGTGATCGGCGGAACGCTGGGCATCGCCTTCCGCCTCGCCATCGGTTTTATCCAATGGGTCTGGCTGGGCACCACCTCCGAACAGGTCCTCACCACCCTCTCTGCGCTTCCCTGGTGGTGGCCATTGGTCGGCCCTCTCGGTGGCGGCGTCGTCGTCGGCATCATCCTCTATTTCTGGCGCCCACTGGGCCGCGCCGGCGGCGTCGCCGATGTCATCGAGGCCCGCGTGCGCGAATCCTCGGCCCTCACCTTCCGCGGCGCAACGGTCGCAACGCTCGTCACTGCCATCACGCTCGGCTCTGGCGGCAGCGGGGGCCGCGAGGGGCCCATCGTCTATTACGCAGCCGCGGCATCCAAACTCGGTTTCCGCATCTTCCGCCTGCCCGCCGCCGCGCGCCGCATCGCCCTGGCCTGTGGCGTGGCCGCCGCCATTTCCTCTTCGTTCAACGCCCCCATCGCCGGTGTCCTGTTCGCACACGAAGTCATTCTGGGCCACTTCGCCATGAGCGCCTTCGTGCCGCTCGTCATCGCCTCGGTGGTCGCCGCCATCAT
>NZ_CAXAXY010000029.1:0-31763 GCF_963972885.1 uncultured Pelagibacterium sp.
CTAGACCTCGGTCTGGGCGCCTTCCGTTGCCGTCTTGACAGGGCTCGGCGCCGGCTCATCGTGCGGCGCGTATCTGTTGAGCAGGGGCAATTGGCTCATGGCGAAAACCATGGTCAGCGGCATGATGCCCCAGACCTTGAAGGCTACCCAGAAATCGTCGGAAAAATTGCGCCAAACGATCTCGTTGATCGCGGCGAGCACGAAAAAGAAGAGGCCCCAGCGCAGGGTCATCAGATACCAGCCACGATCCTGAAGCTTGTAGACCTCGCCAAATACATAGCGCAGCAGGGAGTGGCCAAAGGCCAACCCACCGAGCAGCACCGATCCGAACAGCACATTGGTGATCGTGGGCTTGAGCTTTATGAAAAGCGCATCCTGAAAATAAAGCGTCATCCCGCCGAAAACCAGGACCACGACCCCTGTGACCAGCGGCATGACCGGAATGGACTTAAGGATCAGCTTGGAGAGCACCAGCGAAATGGCCATGGCGACCATGAAGACGGCGGTGGCAAAGATGATCGGCTGGCTGAACCAGGTTTGAAGCACAGGGAACGCCTCAAGGATGTTCTCGCCCTGCGCATTGACGAGAAAGAAGACGACAAGCGGCCCCAACTCCAGCGAAAGCTTGCTCAACGCGGGTTTTATATCCTCAATGCCCGCTTCGGCGGGTTTGGGTTGGCTTTGCGCCATAATCTTACTCCTTGCCCGCGATCGCGCGGGCGAAATCTGTGGCCCTGAAGGCTTCGAGGTCGCCTATCGCTTCCCCGACGCCGATGAAATGGATGGGCAGTCCGAATTTCCTGGCGATGGCAACGAGGATGCCGCCGCGCGCAGTGCCGTCGAGCTTGGTCATCACCAGGCCCGTCACCCCGGCCTTTTGACCGAAGATTTCGACCTGATTAAGGGCATTCTGGCCCGTTGTGGCATCCAGTGTCAAAAGCGTGGCGTGCGGAGCGTCCGGATCGCGCTTTTTGATGACCCTGATGATCTTTTCGAGCTCGTCCATCAGTTCGGTCCGGTTCTGCAACCGTCCGGCGGTGTCGATGATGACCACATCGGTCCCGGTGTCCTGGGCTTTTGCCACGGCGTCGAACGCCAGACCCGAAGCGTCGGCGCCGGTCGGGCGGGTCATCACCTCGACGTCGTTGCGCTGACCCCAGACCTGAAGTTGTTCGACGGCTGCGGCGCGAAACGTGTCGCCGGCAGCCAGAAGCACGGATTTGCCCTCGGTCCTGAGCTTGGCCGTCAGTTTGCCGATGGTGGTTGTCTTGCCCGAGCCATTGACGCCGACCATGAGGATCACGAAGGGGCTTTTCGTGCCATCGATGGTCAGCGGCACCGCCACGGGGCCTAGCGTGGCCTCGACTTCGGCGGCGAGCACCTCCCGGACCTCCTCGGTCGAAACATCCTTGTCGAATTTCTCGGCGCGGAGCTTTTCGGTGATCGCCATGGCCGTGTCGATGCCCAGATCGGCTGCGATCAGTGTGTCTTCAAGGTCCTGCAGCGTGGCCTCATCGAGCTTGCGCTTGGTGAAGATGGCGCCGATCGAGGACGAGAGACTGTCCGAGGAGCGCTTGAGGCCGGCGCTGAGGCGCTGCAGCCAGTTCTGCGGTCGGGCCGGTTCGTCGACAGCAGGAGCCGGCTCGGGTTCGCTTGCTGCAGGCTCTTCGGGGTCGGACACGATCTTGTCTTCAATCGCATCGGGCCGCTCAAGCGGATCGGTCACGTCGTCCGGTGTGGGCGGTTCGTGCTCGGGGGGATTGGGATGGCCTTTTTCGAGCCATTCGGCCTGCATTTCGGGCGGAGCCGCGTCGCGGGTATCCTCGGTGTCGGCTGTCGGCTCGGGCGCCGGTGCCTGGCGCTTTTCGCGCAGGGCGTCCAGCGCTTCCTCTTCGCCACGCGGCTCCTCGGTGGCGCGCTCCATGGCTTCCTGGGCTTCCGATTTCGGCTGAGGTTTCTCGCCGAACAGGCGGCCCCAGAAACCGGGCTTTTTGTCTTGGGTCATGCAGCAACCTTATCGCGGCGGGCAATTAGCCCGTCCGGGGATGTTCCATCGATTTCGGCGGTAACGATATCGCCAGGCCGTGCGCGCTCAACGGCAACGGGAATGAACTGTTCCGTGCGCCCCATGCCGTCGCGTTCGACCAGGATGTTTTCGGTTTTTCCAATCCGCGAGGCGCACAGTTTTGCAAACTGGGTCTCGCCCAGTGCGCGCAGCCGGGCCGCCCGTTCCTTGGCCGTACGCCGGGAAATCTGCGGCATCCGTGCCGCGGGTGTGCCTTCACGCGGGGAAAATGGGAAGACGTGCAGATAGGTCAGATCGGCTTCGGTCACGAAACGCAGTGTATTTTCAAACATTGCGTCGGTTTCGGTGGGAAACCCTGCGATGATATCGGCGCCAAATACCATATCGGGCCGCAGGCCGCGCAGTTTTTCCACGATCCCCAGCGCATCGGCGCGGCTGTGCCGGCGCTTCATGCGCTTTAAGATCATGTCATCGCCCGATTGCAGCGAGAGATGCAGGTGCGGCATCAGGCGCGGGTCGGTTACGGCTTCATAGAGCGCGGGATCGGCTTCGATGGAATCGATCGATGATATGCGCAGCCGCGGCAGGGACGGGACGTGTTTGAGGATCGATTGCGTGAGCTTTCCCAAAGTCGGCGAGCCGGGCAGATCAGCGCCATAGGAGGTAATATCGACCCCGGTCAGGACCACTTCGGCATAGCCATTGTCCACGAGGCGTCTGATCTGGTCGACCATGACGCCCATGGGCACCGAGCGCGAGGGGCCACGTCCAAAAGGGATGATGCAGAAGGTGCAGCGGTGATCGCACCCGTTCTGGACCTGAACGAAAGCGCGGGCCCGCCCGTCGAGCCCGTCGATCAGGTGGCCGGCGGTTTCGGTCACGCTCATGATGTCGTTGACCTGGACCTTGTCGTTGAGCGGCTCCCCGAACGCGATAGGCCGATAGCTTTCGGCCCGAAGCTTGTCGTTGTTGCCGATCACCAGATCGACCTCGGCCATGTCGCCGAAATCGCGCGCCTGAGTTTGCGCAGCGCAGCCGGTGACGATGATCCTGGCGTCGGCATTCTCGCGTCTCGCCTTGCGGATAGACTGCTTGGCCTGCCGCACCGCTTCGGCGGTCACCGCGCAGGTGTTGATGATGATTGCGTTCTCGAGGCCGGACTTTTGCGCCTCAGCCTTCATCACTTCGGACTCGTAGGCATTGAGCCGGCACCCGAAGGTTATGGTCTCTATGCTCATGCGGCATCCTCTCCGAGAAGAGCGGGCGGGATCAAACCTTGCCCGTCCAGCATCCATGGACCGGTCATCAGGATGTGGTCATCGGAAACCCGCCATTCGATTTCGAGTGGCCCGCCTGGCAGCTCGATCGTCACCTTGCGGCCTGTCAGCCCCTTGCGGGCCGCGGCCACGGCGGTGGCGCAGGCGGCGGTGCCGCAGGCCAGCGTCAAGCCCGCGCCGCGCTCCCAGACATTGACCTTGATCCGGTCATCCGAAATCACCTGAGCCAGCGTGATGTTGGCGCGCTCGGGAAAGATCGGGTGGTTTTCTAGCAGCGGGCCGAACTTGGCCAGATCGTGGGCATCGAGATCCTTGACCCAGAAGATGGCATGCGGATTGCCGACATTGACCACGGATGGGGTGTGGAGGATCGGCGCATCGATGGGCCCGATCTGCAATTCGATGCCGGTGGTATCCGAAAACGGCTCGGCGAGTGGGATCTGTTCCCAACCGAAACGGGGCACGCCCATATCGGCCGTGACCATATCGCCATCGGTGCGGGTCGCAAGAATGCCGGCATTGGTGCGGATTGTTATCGCATTTCTGCCCGTTTCATCGGCAACCAAAGCCGCAATGCAGCGCGTAGCGTTGCCGCAGGCGTCAACTTCGCCACCCTCGGCATTGTAGATGCGCATGAACACATCGACGCCCTCGACCGTGTCAGGCTCCATGACGATCAGCTGGTCACAGCCGATGCCGTTAGCCCGATCCGAAATGGCGACAATCTGCTGGCGCGACAGCGCGATTTTCTGCGCGCGCGCGTCCAGAACGACGAAGTCGTTTCCAAGGCCATTCATCTTGAGATAGGGCAGTGGCGCGGTCATTTTCGGGCTTTTCGGCTCAACCAAAGGGTATCTTTGGCTTATATGGCGCAAAAGTCTTGCGATTTCCACCTTTGCACCCGATCGTGCGGCAATTGACTCCGCGTACGCGCATCCTTATAAGCCGGCTCGACCTTCTGTCAGAAACGATGGATTTGCGAGTCACTAGGCAACCCGAGAGGTTTCCGGTCAACATCCGCCAGCGCGTTGCGCCCGCGGGTGCGCTTTGCATTTGACCGCTTGGGCCCCATATTCGCATCTATCCTGACACGAACGAAATGAGCGAAGTATGTTTGAAAGCCTGTCAGACCGCTTGGGCAAGATCTTTTCCGGGATCACCGGAAGAGGTGCGCTGAGCGAAGCCGATGTGCAAACCGCGCTGCGCGAGGTTCGCCGCGCGCTGATCGAGGCCGACGTTTCGCTCGAAGTGGTGCGCGCCTTTACCGAGCAGGTCGGCGCGCGCGCCGTGGGCGCGGAAGTCACCCGGTCGGTCAAACCCGGTCAGCAGGCCATCAAGATCGTTCATGATGAGTTGGTGGCGGTTCTGGGCGAAGAAGCCTCGCCCATTTCGCTCAATGCTCCCTCGCCGGTGCCAATCCTTATGGTCGGCCTGCAGGGCTCGGGCAAGACCACCACCACCGGCAAGATCGCCAAACGGCTCAAGGACAAGCAGAACAAGCGCGTTCTGATGGCCTCGCTCGATACGCGCCGCCCGGCCGCCATGGAGCAGCTCAAGACGCTCGGCAGTCAGATCGGTGTCGATGTGCTCGAGATCGTCCCCAACCAGTCGGCGGTCGAGATTGCCAAGCGCGCCATTTCGACGGCCAGGACCGGTGGCTACGATGTGGTGATGCTCGATACGGCGGGCCGCACCCATATCGACGAAGAGCTGATGGAAGAGACCGCCGAGATCAAGCGCGTCTCCAATCCGCACGAAATCCTGCTTGTCGCCGACAGTCTGACCGGTCAGGACGCCGTCAATCTGGCGCGATCGTTCGATGCACGCGTCGATATCACCGGTATCGTTCTCACCCGCGTCGACGGTGACGGGCGCGGCGGTGCGGCGCTTTCCATGCGGGCTGCGACCGGCAAGCCGATCAAGCTGATCGGTGTGGGCGAAAAGATGGATGCGCTGGAAGATTTCCATCCCAGCCGTATCGCTGACCGTATTCTGGGCATGGGCGACATCGTCTCGCTGGTCGAAAAGGCCGCGGCGAACGTCACGGCCGAAGACGCCGAGAAAATGGCCAAGAAGCTCAAGAAGGGTCAGTTCGATCTCGACGATCTTATGGGCCAGCTTTTGCAGATGAAGAAGATGGGCGGCATGGCCTCGCTCATGAAGATGATGCCGGGCATGGGCAATATGGCCAAGAACCTGCCCAATGGCCGCACCGACGACAAGGTGTTCGATCGCCAGGTCGCCATCATCCAGTCGATGACCAAAAAGGAACGTGAAAAGCCCGATCTGCTCAACGCTTCGCGCCGCAAGCGCATCGCAGCGGGTTCGGGCGTCGAGGTTTCGGAAATCAACAAGCTCATCAAGATGCATCGCCAGATGGCGGACATGATGAAAAAGGTTTCGCGCGGCGGGCCGGGCGGTCTGGCCGGCATGTTCGGCGGCATGGGCAAGCAGATGATGGGTGGCATGCCCGATATGGACCCGGCCCAGATCGAACAGATGACAAAGCAGATGGGAGGTGATCCTTCCAAGCTGCCTGATGATTTTTCCAAGCTCGTCAAACAGGGTGGGGGCGGAATGTCCGGCCTCCCCGGACTTGGCGGCTCGAAATTACCGGGGCTCCCGGGACTGCCCGGATTGCCGGGCAAAAAGAAGTAAACCGACTTAAACCTACCCAAGCAGAAAGACCAAGACACAATGGCTACCAAGATCCGCCTGGCTCGCGCCGGCTCCAAGAAGCGCCCCTACTATCACGTCGTCATTGCCGACGTCCGCTCGCCGCGTGACGGCCGCGTTATCGAGCGCATCGGTTCGTACAACCCGATGCTCGAAAAGGGCGACGAAAAGCGTGTCGTGCTCGATATCGAGCGTGCCACCTATTGGCTGCAGAGCGGCGCCCAGCCGACCGATCGCGTCGAGCGCTTCCTTGATGCCGCCGGTCTTTTGAAGCGGGCTGCCAAGAGCAATCCCAACAAGGCAAAGCCGGGTGCCAAGGCGCTTGAACGCCTCGAGGAGAAAAAGGCTGCTGAAGAAGCTGCCCGGGAAGCTGCTGCCGCTCCGGCTGAAGAGGCCGCCCCTGCCGAAGACGCTCCCGCCGCTGAAGAAGCCAGCGCCGAGTAAGACCGGTGACCGGGCGCAAAATGCCTGAAGACCGCATTCTCATGGGCCGCATTGGCGCGGCCCATGGGATCAAGGGCGAGGTGCGCATCACAGCGTTCACCGAAGACCCCCTGGCCATTGCCGATTACGATCCGCTCGAAACCGACCGTGACGGTCTTTCGATCTCGATCGCCAAGGCACGGCTGGCCAAGACGGTCGTCATTGCGACGCTCAAGGGCATTACCGACCGTAACGATGCCGAAAGGCTCAACGGCGTTTCGCTCTATGTGAGCCGTGACCGGCTCGACGAGCCTGACGAAGACGAATTTTATTATGCCGATTTGATCGGGCTCGAAGTCCGGCTGGCCGATGGTGCGGTGCTGGGCACCATTTCCGCCATCGAGAATTTCGGCTCCGACGATCTTTTGGACATCAAGCTCGCCGAAACCCGCAAATCGGTCTATCTGCCGTTCACCAAGGCCGTGGTTCCCGATCTCCACATCGCCGATGGGTATATCGTGGCTGTCCCCCCCGAAGGCTGGCTCGAGGATACGCCGCGCGATCCTGAAGATGTCGAGCCGGACGAAGGCCGATGAGCTTTCGCGCTTCGGTCGTCACGCTGTTTCCCGATCTTTTTCCCGGTCCGCTTGGTGCGTCCGTTATCGGTCGCGGCATGGAAAAGGGCGCATGGTCGCTCGAAACGCATTTTCTGCGCGACTATGCCAGAGACAGGCACCGGACGGTCGACGACACGCCCTCGGGTGGCGGTGCGGGGATGGTGTTGCGACCCGATATTCTTGCTGCGGCGCTTGACGATATTGCGCCAGAGGAGGATCCGCGCCCCAGAATCGTCATGAGCCCACGCGGCAGACCGTTGACGCAGGCGCGCGTTCGCGACCTTGCTGCGGGTCCTGGTGCAGTGATCGTCTGCGGGCGTTTCGAAGGCATCGACCAGCGGGTCATCGACGCGCGCAATCTCGAGGAAATCTCGATCGGCGATTACGTGCTGGCCGGCGGGGAAGTGGCGGCCATGGTGCTGCTCGAGGCGGTGGTGCGACTGTTGCCGGGGGTTCTCGGCGCTGCCGAAAGCCATGCCGATGAGAGTTTCGAGAACGGGCTTCTCGAATATCCGCAATACACGCGACCGCAGGCTTTCGAGGGACACGAGATCCCCGAAATCCTGACCTCCGGAGATCATGGCCGGATCGAAAGATGGCGCAGGGAACAATCGGAAGCCCTGACCCGGCAAAGACGGCCCGATCTATGGGCCCGCTATACCCAAAAGCCCTAGACTCCTGGGCGCATGGCGTGTATAGCGCGCTCGACTATGGGATGAGCACATCCCGCCGTCCAAACAAGACCGGGCCCAAAAGGGCTCCCATGAAAAGATAGAACGGAAAACGAAATGAACATTATCCAGCAGCTCGAAAAAGAGCAGCTCGAAGCGCTTGTTGCAAAGCGCGCCGTCCCCGAATTCTCCCATGGCGATACCGTCAAGGTCTGGGTCAAGATCCGTGAAGGCGAAAAAGAACGCCTTCAGGCCTATGAAGGCGTCGTGATCGCCCGCACCGGCGGTGGGCTGATGGAAAGCTTTACGGTCCGCAAAATCTCGTATGGCGAAGGCGTGGAACGTGTGTTCCCGGTCCATTCGCCGATGATCGACCGCATCGAAATTCTCAAGCGCGGCAAGGTCCGGCGCGCCAAGCTTTACTACCTGCGCGATCGTCGCGGCAAGTCGGCGCGTATCTTTGAATCGACCAATGCCCGCACCAAGAAGATCGAGGCCGATGAGCGTCAGGCCGCCGTCGAGGCCCGCGCCGCGCGCGAAGCCGAAAAGGTCGCGGCCGCCGAGGCTCTTGCCGCCGAATTGGCAGCAAAGGAAGCAGCTGAAAAGAAGGCCGCCGAAGAGGCTGCCGCAGCAGAGGCCGCAGCAGAAGCAGAAGCTCCTGCTGGAGAGAGCAAGGGCGAATAAGCCCTTAATCTCGCGTGTCAGTTTTGAAAAGCCCGGTCCTTGGCCGGGCTTTTTTGTGCGCGTTGGGAATAAATCGGCGGGCCGTGGTGTCTAACAGGGGTGAGGGCGTGCGCTGGGCGCATTGGCCCCGACATGCACCAAGGGAGACATCATAATGACTTTCCGCCTTTTCGCTTCGCTGGCCACCGGCGCGGCTGCACTTGTTCTTTCGGCTGGCGCGGCCTTTGCCGCCCCTGACGTTCAGACGCTTGAAACTGATATCGGCGAGGTGATCGCCGATTCCGAAGGCATGGTGCTCTACACCTTCGCCAATGACGAGCCGGGCGTCTCCAATTGCTATGAGCAGTGCGCCGTCAACTGGCCGCCCTTTTTCGCCGAGGAAGGGGCTATGGCCGAAGAGCCCTATTCGATCGTCGAGCGCACCGACGGCACTCTGATCTGGGCCAAGGATGGCTGGCCGCTCTATTACTGGATCAACGATACCGAGCCCGGCATGACGTCGGGCGACGGGGTCGGCGGCAATTGGGACGTCGCACGCCCTTGATGCTAGACTGTCCGGCGCGGCCCTTTCCTGGTCGCGCCGGGACCAGCGGATGCGTGAAGCGCTTTTGACCCATTTACCGGCGCTCCGGCGCTATGCCCACGGTCTTGCGGGCAATCGGGAAGAGGCTGAAGACCTCCTCCAGGGCACGCTGTTGCGTGCTGTCGAGCACAACAGGCAATGGCGGGGTGAGAACGGCAGGAGCTGGCTTTATGCCATCATGACCAATCTCAACCGCAACCGGTTGCGAACCAAGGCGCGCCAACCGCTGCTGCAACCGATCGATGACGATCTGGCCGTGTCCGATGATGCGCCGGCGCCCGACCCTTTGCTGCACAACACCTTGATGCGCGCGCTCGATACGCTCAGCCCCGAGGCTCGGGCGATCCTGCTTCTGGTTGCCATCGAAGGTTGCGCTTACGCCGAAGTCGCCCAGATCCTCGACATGCCGATCGGAACCGTCATGTCGCGATTGTCGCGGGCCCGTCGGCAATTGAGCGAGCTTTTGGCCCATAAATCCATAACCTCTTTTTCGAACCGATGATGTCTGACGCCAATGACGAGTGAAACCGGCAACCCAGTATCTGAAGACGAGCTTCACGCCCTTGTCGATCGGCGACTGGACGTGGACCGTGCAGCGCAGGTGCGGGCCTATCTCGATGCCGATGGTGAGCTGGCCAATGAGGTGGAAAACTGGCGCACAAATGACGCGGCGCTTTCCGAAATCCTCTCGGCCTATGCCTATGGAGAGGCGTCCGATATTCCCGCGCCAACCCGCGTGGGCTCATCGCGGTTTGGCGGCTGGCCGGCAATGGCTGCGGCCGTGCTTGTCGCGTTCGGCTTGGGGGGCGGGTCGGGTTATCTGGCGCGCGGGATGGCCCAGCCGGCGGGCCAGGTGGCGGACACGGGATCGGGATGGCTCGAAGTGGCGGCGCGGGACGTGTTCCTGACCTATGTGCGCGAAGTGCGTCACCCGGTCGAAGTGGACGCATCCGAGCGCGATCATCTGGTCAATTGGCTCGGCAACCGTATCGAAAAGCCCTTTACGGCGCCCAGTCTGGGAGATCTCGGGTTCGAACTGGTCGGAGGGCGATTGTTGCCGGTCGGGGGAAAGCCCGGCGCAATGCTGATGTATGAAAATGCCCAGGGCGACCGGGCCACCATCCTGATGGCGCGCAATGCCGGCGCCCGCGACACGGCATTTCAGTTTTCCCAAGATCTGGGGGTCAACACGTTCCGCTGGATCGACGGCCCCCTGGCCTATGCGATTTCGGGGTTTCTCGATCGCGGCTCGCTCGAAGACATTTCGCGTGAGGTTTACGCCCATTTCGAAAACATCTAATCGAGGGGTGAACCGCACACGCACGGCCTGCGTTGGACTGACATGAGCGATTTTTCGGGCGCCACGATACATGCAAATTTGGGCGAAGCCTTTTTCGACCCCGTCCATCCGGCCGATTTCCCGCAGACGGTTTTGCGCTATCGCAACCAGCGCTGGGCAAAACGTATGGGGCTGGCCGGATTGACCGAGGTGCAATGGGTCGAGCATTTCGGCCGCTTCGCGCCGCTGCCGGGCAGTTTTGAGACGCCGCTCGCCCTTCGCTATCACGGGCATCAGTTCCAGAGCTACAACCCCGACATCGGCGACGGTCGCGGGTTTCTGTTCGCGCAGGGCCACGATCTGGCCGACGGTAAACTGCGTGATTTCGGCACCAAGGGATCGGGCGTGACGCCCTTTTCGCGAGGCGGCGATGGCAGGCTCACGCTCAAGGGCGGGGTGCGGGAGGTGCTTGCCACCACAATGCTCGAAGCGCTTGGAGTTGAGACCTCAAAGAGCTTTTCCCTTATCGAAACGGGCGAAGCACTTTATCGCGGCGATGAGCCCTCGCCGACCCGCTCGTCGGTTCTGGTGCGGCTTTCGCACTCCCACATCCGCGTGGGCTCCTTCCAGCGCCTCGATTATCTGGGTGATCAGGCCGGTATTGCCGAACTGGTCGCGCACGCCATCGCTCACTACTATCCCGAGCTTGCAGATGCACCCGCCGAGGCGCAGGTTCCGGCATTCCTAGGGGCGGTGGCCGAAAATGTTGCCAGGGTCACCGCACAATGGATCGGGGCAGGGTTTGTTCATGGTGTACTTAACACCGACAACACCAACATCACCGGCGAGAGCTTCGACTATGGTCCCTGGCGGTTCCTTCCGGTCTATGATCCGCGCTTTACTGCGGCCTATTTCGATCAAACCGGTCTTTACGCCTTCGGCCGGCAGCCCGATGCGATGGCCTGGAACCTGACCCGGCTGGCCGAATGCCTCGTGCCGATTTCGAGCGTTGAAAAGCTCGAACCCGAACTCAATCGATTCTGGCCCCAATTTCAGTCTCAGCTTGCCAGGGTCATCATTGGCCGGCTGGGTCTGGTCTCTCGTGGCCCGGCCGAAGATGGCGAACTGGTGTCGGCGCTTTTTGCCTTCATGGCCGCCGAGCGGCCTGCCTATGAGCAGGTGTTTTTCGACTGGCGGGGCGGGCTTGCTTCGGAAAAGCGTGCGTTGTCGGGTCCCCAGGCGAAAGCTTATGGCGGCGAAACGTTCCTGGCCTTCCGCGCGCTCCTGTCGAACTATGCGGTGGCGCCAAATGCCAATCTTTCCCACCCCTATTTTGAGCGCGCGAGGCCGCGCACCTTGCTGATCGAGGAGGTCGAGACCATCTGGGCGCCGATTGCCGAGGCCGATGACTGGACGGCGTTTGCGGCGGCAATCGAAGAGATCGAGGATATGGGCCGGGCCCATGGAGTTGAAACTTTCACCATCAATTGACTGGCGGGGTCAGAGTTGAGCGCGTACAAAACACGCCCATGAACACCCTTTGGCTCCGGCTCCGTCTTGCCGCTACCCTATGTCTCGTCACCCTGCCGGCGGGCGCCGTCGAGATCAGCAGCTCAGCGGATGCCGTCGTTGAGCTTTTCACGAGTCAGGGATGCTCGCGGTGTCCCGACGCCGATCGGCTTCTGGCCCAGCTGGGGGAGCGTGAGGATATCGTCGCTCTCGCCTATCATATTGATTATTGGGATTATATCGGCTGGGAGGATACGTTCGCCCTTCCGGAGAATACCGAGCTGCAGAAGGGCTACGCCCAAAGCTGGGGCAAGAACCGGATTTACACCCCGCAGATGGTCATCAATGGCCAGAACGCGGTCGTGGGTTCGGACGCCATCGAGGCCGAGCAGGCCATCAGCCAGGCAGTATCCCTGCTTCCGGTCACGCTGAGGGCCAACGGATCGGATTCGGTGGTTTTCAGCGCGCCGGCCGACGAGACCTTGTCGTCGGCCATTGTCTGGGTGGTTCCGTATCGGGCCCGGGCCGACGTCATGATCGAGCGGGGAGAAAATTCAGGGCAGGCGCTGACCTACACCCATATCGTCACCGCGCGCCAGGCCATCGGAATGTGGAATCCACTTGAGGGTGCCGAGATCACCATTCCTCTCGAAGAGGTCCTGGGCCCCGATTCGGATGGTGCCGCGGTCATCGTTCAGGAAAAGGATGGCGCCCTGCCCGGGCGTGTCCTTGGCGCCTCTACATTCATCCGCTGACATCGGTGACAAAGAAAACGCCCCGGCGTTATCTGACCGAGGGGCAAGAGGATCGTGTTGAAGGACGCAGAGCCTTCCAATGGCGCCGGAAAAGTCCGGGAAGGGCGCCGGCCTGCTGGATCCATGGTTTGGGGGCTCGGTGGATCCAGAGGCCGGCTACTGGAGGCAATGATCTAACGTTAGCTGCGCAAAATGGCGCAAGAAGGGTCCGATTGTGGCCCAAATCCGGTCAATTGGAGGAAAGTTTGCGCCAACTGTTCTTGCAGTTGGCTCTTGCCAGCGCGCGCGAACGCGGCAATCATCGTCAACAGATTGTCACATCCGCATGGAGGTAGCCCGGTTTGAGCGAGCGCTTCGACAGCAAGAAGGGCGATGTCTTCCCCTTTTCACCCAACCGCTCCACAAGCCGGCCCGTTCCTGTAGTCAGCTTCGACCGCAAGGAACTTGCACTGATCCTCAACGTCTATGGGCGCAAGGTTTCAGCAGGCGAGTGGCGCGATTATGCCCTGGATTTCGGGCGCGAACGGGCTATGTTCTCGATCTATCAGCGCACCTCTGAACGCCCGCTGTTCGTTGTCGAGAAAAACCCCAGGCTTGCCCGCCGCCAAGGACAATACATGGTGCTGGGCAGCGACGGGCGCGTCCTCAAGCGCGGCCATGAACTTTCCAGCGTGCTGCGCATACTCGACCCGCAACTTCACGTGGTGCGGTAGGGTCCACCCTGCCGGCAGTCAAAACAAAAAGGCCGCGGAAATCGATCCGCGGCCTTTTGTATTGGTTCGTTCAGACCTGCGGGCGGACCCGCAGATTATGTCCTATTCGCGATTGCCGAACAGACGCAGCAGCATCAGGAACAGGTTGATGAAGTCGAGATACAGGGTCAGCGCGCCCATGATGGCGAGCTTGCCCAGGCCTTCGTGACCGATATTTTCGGCATAGGCTTCCTTGATCTTCTGGGTGTCATAGGCGGTCAGGCCCACAAAGATCACCACGCCGATCGCCGAGATGGCGAATTCGAGAGCCGAGCTCTGCAGGAAGATATTGACCACCATGGCGATGATGATGCCGATCAGGCCCATCATCAGGAACGAACCCATTCCGGTCAGGTCACGCTTGGTCGTGTAGCCATAAAGGCTCATCGAGCCGAACATGGCGGCGGTGATGAAGAACACCTTGGCGATCGAAGCGTCCGTATAGACCAGAAAAATCGACGAGAGGGACAACCCCATAAGGGCGGCAAAGCCCCAGAAGGTTGCCTGCGCGGCGCCGAAGGAGAGCTTGTTGATGCCGAACGAGAGCACCAGCACAAAGGCGAGCGGAGACAGCGCCACGACCCACATCAAGGGGCTGGTGTAGAGCAGAACGCCCCACTGGGTCAGATATGTGCCATTGGCCATCTGGGCCGCGGCTGCAGTGGAGTCTGCGGTGACGGCCAGCTGGTTGCCGAAGAAAGCGATCAGGCCGGTGACCACAAGGCCGATGCCCATGTAATTGTAAACGCGCAGCATGTGGCTGCGCAGACCCTCGTCGATGGCGGCGGCCGTGCCTACGCGCCCGGCGACGGTCTGACGGTCGTATTGTGCCATTTTCCGTTCCATCCTCAGTTAAAAATTGGCTATCTAGCAACCAGAGCGGCCCCATGCCGTTCCTGGCCCTGCCAGTTGCCGATTAATATGGAGATGGGGCGTTGAAATTACAAGCGAAACCGGTCGACCAAAGCAGGTCTCACCGAGGGCTGACGGGTTTTTGATCGCCGGCCAGCATGGATGTGATAGGCTTTGATTCGGCCGCGCCGGATCGGGCCGGTCGGCCGGGACATGGAGGGCTTTCGCTCATGCCCAGGCTGTTTACCGGTTTGCAGATCCCCGAGGATATTGCATTCGTCCTCTCGCTCAAGCGGGGCGGGCTGTCTGGCGCCCGCTGGATCGATCCGGAAAATTATCACGTCACTCTGCGTTACATCGGCGATATAGATCATCGAATGGCAACCGAGGTGTTCGATGCGCTCGAAATGCATGCCGATGTCGAACCCTTCGATCTGACCATTTCCCATCTTGGCGTTTTCGGCGGCAATAAGCCGCGGGCGCTTTACGCAGCCATCGAACCCTCCGAGCCCCTGATGCGCCTGCAAGCGAGTCAGGAAAGGCTGCTGCAGCGCGTCGGGCTCAACCCCGACGGACGCAAGTTCATTCCCCATGTCACGCTGGCGCGCCTGCGCGATACCGGTCCAGGTGATCTGGCGCGCCATATTGCCCAGGCTGGGCATTTTGCACCCATGCGGTTTTCCGTCGACGAGTTCGTGGTGTTCTCGAGCCGGGATTCGGTGGGTGGTGGGCCCTATATCGTCGAGCAGGATTATCCGCTGGCCGCCTAGGGCCTGTTCATTCAGCCCGCGTTCAGTCGCGCCGGGCCATAAATCACACACAGATTTGAGGTTGATCAGGCCCAATTCCGGCCAAATTCATCCCTAGTTTGTGTCCCGGTCGGGAAATGCCGCGCGTATTTGCTCCTTGGTAACCATAATGGGTGCAGAAAGAGCGGCAGTCATGTGCATTTACGAGAGAATTAAGGGGAAGGGTTTGGCGATGAATTCATCGTTTCGCAGCCACATCCGCCGCACGGCAGCCGCTCTGGTGTCCGGTGCGGTCGTGCTTTGTGCCAGCCCGGCGGCCTTTGCCGCCGACAATCTGGGAACCTTCGACTTCTGGACGGCGTGGACCGATACCGATGGTGGCGGCAAGATCTGCTACATCTCCTCGACACCCCAGACGAGCGAACCCACAAACGTCAACCGCGGGGCGATCCATTTCATCGTCACCATCCGGCCCACCAACCGCAACGAGGTGGCGACGATCGTGGGCTATCCGATCCATGAAACCAACGCCAATGCTTCGGTGTCGGTCGATGGGCGGTCATATCCCATGGTGACCCAGGGGGAATCGGGCTGGCTGGCCTCCATTGAGGATGAGCCGGGATTTGTCGGCGCCATGCGGGCGGGATCGAACATGGTGGTTCGCGCCACCTCCCAGCGCGGCACAGATACAGTCGATACCTATTCGCTGCGCGGGGTTACCGCCGCCCTCAACGAGGCTAATGAGGAATGCCCTCAATAGCCCGACCCGCTTGCCTAAAAAGCGGCAATTTGGCAAAGGTCGGGTCCGCCCGGCCTTTTGCATTTGAACCGGCCCAGATCATTTAGGACTATTTTTGATGGCATCGCGTTTCGCCAATATTGTTGCCCTTGCCGCTATCGTGACAGGGGTCTGGCTGTCGCCAGCTGTGGGGCAGTCGGTGCGCATTCTGGGCGAACACAATGCCTGGACGGCCTATGCGACGGCCGAAAGCGCGGGGCAGATCTGTTTCGTGCTTTCGCGTCCCACCAGCACCGAGCCCATCCCGGCCGGATTTACGGAAGCCTACTTCTATATCACCCACCGCCCGGCGCAGGGCATACGCTCGGAAATCAATCTGGTTTCCGGATATCAATTTGCCCCCGAGAGCAGCGCGACGCTGACCGCGGGCAGCCAGGACTTCGAGCTCTTTACCGAAGGCGACGCTGCCTGGATGGCTGACCCGTCCCAGTCGGCAAATGCCGTACAGGCCATTCGCGCCGGATCCACCATGTCGGTGACCGGCACCAGCGCCGACGGCCAGAGCATTCGCCAGACGTTTTCGCTTTCCGGAGCCACGGCCGCCGGGCGCTCGATGGATGGGGCCTGTTAGCGCCGGCTTTGCGCTCATTGGCTGATTGTGCTAGAGGCTGGCCTGGACGCGCGCTGCCAGCTTGAATCTGGCACGCCCAGATCCATATACCGCGAACCCTCACAATTTTTCTGGAACTACCGCCCATGAGTCTGGCGCTCAATATCGATCATGGATCCGTGCCGCGTCCGCAAAAATCCGGACCGATCGATCTGCTGGGTCTTTCCAAACAGCAGATCAGCGCGCGACTGGCCGATACCGGGCTTTCCGAGCGCGATTCGCGCATGCGGGCCAGCCAGCTCTGGAACTGGATGTATGTGAACGGGGCCACCGATTTCGGGGCCATGAGCAATATCGCAAAGGGGTTGCGCGCCGATCTGGCCCAGGCCTTCACCATCGGGCGCCCCGAAATCGTTTCCGAACAGGTTTCCAACGACGGCACGCGCAAATGGCTGTTCCGCTTTCGCGATCCGGCACATCCCAACATGCCGCCGGTCGAAGTCGAAACCGTTTATATTCCCGAATCCGATCGCGGAACGTTGTGCGTTTCCTCGCAGGTGGGCTGCACGCTCACATGTTCGTTCTGTCATACCGGCACCCAGAAGCTCGTCCGCAATCTTACCGCCGGAGAAATTCTCGGCCAGGTGATGATGGCGCGCGAACGGCTCGGGGATTTTCCCGGTGGCGTCCGGCCCACCGACGGGCTGGTGCCGCATGGGGAAAGCCGTGCCATCACCAATATCGTGATGATGGGCATGGGCGAGCCGCTCTACAATTACGAGAACGTCAAGCAGGCACTGCTCATAGCTTCGGACGGAGAAGGGCTTTCGCTCTCCAAGCGCCGCATCACGCTCTCGACCTCTGGCGTCGTGCCCCAGATCGAGCCAACGGGCTCTGAAATCGGGGTCATGCTGGCCATTTCGCTCCATGCCGTGCGCGATGATCTGCGCGACGTTCTGGTGCCGATCAACAAGAAATGGCCGCTCGAGGAATTGCTTGAGGCCTGCCGGACCTATCCGGGGGTTTCCAACGCCAAGCGCATCACATTCGAATATGTAATGCTCAAGGGCATCAACGATTCCGACGCCGACGCGCGCGAACTGGTGCGGCTTCTGGCCAAAATTCCGGCCAAGATCAATCTGATCCCGTTCAATCCCTGGCCGGGTTCGAACTATGTATGCTCGGACTGGGACCGGATCGAATCGTTTGCCGATATCGTCAACCGGGCCGGCTATGCCTCGCCCGTCAGGACGCCGCGCGGCCGCGATATCTTCGCCGCCTGCGGGCAGCTCAAATCGGAGACCGAACGGCTCAAGAAGAAGGACCGCGAGGCCTTCATGCTCTGAGGAGCACCATGATCACCGTCAAACTGCTCGACGAAACCGATCTCGACCTTTTGCTGTCGGCGGACACTTCGGTGTTTGATGGACCCATCCAGCCCGATCTCGCCAAAGCCTATCTGGCCCATCCCGATTATCTCATCGCTTTGGCCAGCGACGAGGGCGGGGTCGTGGGCATGGCGACGGGCCTTTATTATTTCCATCCCGACAAGCCGCTCGAATTCTTTGTCAACGAAATTGGAGTGGCCGAAGGCCATCAGCGGCAGGGTATCGCCAAGCTGTTGATGACAAAGCTTTTCGATGCCGCGCGTCAACGCGGCGTCAAATATGCGTGGGTCGGAACCGAACAGGACAATGGTCCCGCCAAAGCGCTTTATGCGGCGCTCGACGGCAAGGGGCAGGATATGGCCTATTACGAATTCGACCTCGGCGATCGTTGAGGTCCGGCCTTAGCGCCGGAAGGACACGTCCTCGCGCGTGCGGTGGCTGGCAATGATCCAGATGGCGTGGATCAGGCCGGGGATGTAGCCGAGCAGGGTCAGCACGATGTTGAGCCAGAACTGCAGGCCGAACCCGACGCGCAGGAAGACGCCGAGCGGGGGAATGAGGATCGACAACAAGATCCGGATGAAATCACCAAAGGTCATATTTGCGGTCCCATAATCTGAAAGTGCTTGGAATATGGGGATAAGTCCGGGAAGGGCAAGTCCGTTCCCTGTCAGCTAGCCCTCGCCCCGTATCCACTCGATGTGGAACCGGCCGCGCCCCTCATCGGCCAGCAGCCCGGCAAGGATCGGCAATAGCGTCCGCATTTCCTCTTCGAGCACGAAAGGCGGATTGACCACCACCATGCCGGTGCCGTGCAGGCGCGGCGGCGTTGAGGGCAGCCGTATGGTCAATTCGAGACGCAGGATCTTGGCAATTGATGTCGCCCTTAAGGCCTTTGCGTAGGATTGGACATCCCTTGGATCCTTGATCGGATACCAGAAGGCATAGGTGCCGCCCGGCCAGCGCGCATGGGCCTTGACCAGCGCCTGGGTCATGCGCTCGAACTCGCCCTTGACCTCGAAGGGTGGGTCGACCAGCACGAGGCCGCGTTTTTCCTTGGGCGGCAAATGGGTGCCGATCGCGGCCCAGCCATCGAGCTGGGTCACCCGTGTCTGGATGTCGCCCGCGAAATTTTCCCTGAGCGCTTCGGCGTCGGCGGGATGCAACTCGAGCGCCATCAGCCGGTCCTGATCGCGCAGCATGTGCCGGGTGATAAAGGGCGAGCCGGGATAATGGCGCAATTGGCCGTCGGAGTTCTGTGCCGCTACCGCCGCCAGATAGGGCGCCACCAGTCCTGCCACTGGTTCGGGCAATTCAGCGGCCATCAGGCGTGCGATCCCCTCGCGCCATTCGCCGGTTCTGCCGGCTTCATCACCGAGAAGGTCGTAGAGGCCGACGCCGGCATGGGTATCGATCACCCGAAACGCAGCCTCCTTGCGCATCAGATAGGCAAGGATGCGGGTGAGGATAATGTGTTTGACCACATCTGCGAAATTGCCCGCATGGAAGGCGTGGCGATAGTTCATGGGCGGGCTATTTTCTGGCTTCGGCCGTCAGGATGGTTACAGCAAAGGCGGCAAAGACGGCGGCAAATGACCAGTTGAGGGCCTTTTGAATTCGCGTCGAGCGCATCAGTGTTTCGGTCAGCCATTTCGCACCGAACACGATGGCGATGACGATGGGCAGGGAGAGAACCACGAATTCAACACCCAGAAAGATCAGCTTGGCCGCCGCATGCGGGTCTGCTGCCGAAACGAACTGGGGCAGGAACGTCACGAAAAACAGCGCCACCTTGGGATTGGTCAGATTGATGCCCAACCCCGTCAGATAGGAGTTTTTAAGGCTGGGCACCTTGCCGGAGGCGCGCGCTACCGTCAGCCCCGTCCCCGAGCGAATTGCGGCAAAGGCAAGCCAGAGCAGATAGACCGCACCGGCGATTTTGAGCGTCCAGAAGGCCGCCGGTGCCGTAACGATCAGGATGGAAATGCCGAAAGCCGCCAGCATTGTGTGCACGGCAATCCCCGTGACCGCGCCGGCCACCGTCGCAAACCCGTGTCTGGACCCGAAATTGACGGTTCGGGAAATAAACAGCGCCATGTCCGGCCCGGGCGTTATGGCCAGAACGATGGCGGCAAGGGCGAAAGCGAGAATGATCGAAAGGTCGGGAGCATAGACCAGCATGGCGCGTATCCGCAAAATCAGAACGGGGCAGACCATGCGCGTGCGCGATGCGCTTCGCAACCCGATTTTTGCGGCAATATGGACAGGCCGGGCGCGATCTGATTAGTGTCGCGCCAACTTATCCTGAGCCATCAAAGCGGTTATCGGTCACGCCATGAGCAAAGACATCAATAAAGTCGTCCTCGCCTATTCGGGGGGGCTCGATACCTCCATCATCCTCAAATGGCTCAAGCAGGTCTATGACTGCGAGGTGGTGACTTTCACCGCCGATCTGGGGCAGGGCGAAGAGCTCGAACCGGCCCGCCAGCGCGCTGAGATGATGGGCATCAAGGAAATCTATATCGAGGACCTGCGCGAAGAGTTCGTGCGCGATTTCGTTTTTCCCATGTTCCGCGCCAATGCGCTTTATGAAGGCGTTTATCTCTTGGGCACCTCGATCGCCCGCCCGCTGATCGCCAAACGCCTCGTCGAAATCGCCGAGGCGACCGGCGCCGATGCCGTGGCGCACGGCGCGACGGGCAAGGGCAACGATCAGGTGCGGTTCGAGCTTTCCGCCTATGCGCTCAATCCGGGTATTCGGGTGATCGCCCCCTGGCGCGAATGGGATCTTCAGAGCCGTACACGGCTCATCGAATTTGCCGAACAGAACCAGATCCCGGTGCCAAAAGACAAGCGCGGCGAAGCGCCGTTCTCGGTCGACGCCAATTTGTTGCACACGTCCTCTGAAGGCAAAGTGCTCGAAGACCCGGCCATCGAAGCCCCCGATTACGTTTATCAGCGCACCGTCGATCCCGTGGACGCCCCCGATACGCCGCAAACCATCACCATCGGGTTCGAAAAGGGCGATGCGGTTTCGGTCGATGGCGAAAGACTGTCGCCCGCCAGCTTGCTCACCAGGCTCAACGAACTGGGTGGCAAGCACGGCATCGGTCGCCTCGATCTGGTCGAAAACCGTTTTGTGGGCATGAAGAGCCGCGGCATTTACGAGACGCCGGGCGGAACGATCCTGCTCGCGGCCCATCGCGGCATTGAATCGATCACGCTCGATCGCGGCGCGGCGCATCTCAAGGACGAGATCATGCCCCGTTATGCGGAGTTGATCTATAATGGCTTGTGGTATTCCCCCGAGCGCGAAATGCTCCAGGCGCTGATCGACAAGAGCCAGGAATTGGTGGCCGGCGAGGTCACTCTCAAGCTCTACAAGGGCTCGGCCAATGTGGTGGGGCGTTCTTCGCCAAACTCGCTCTATTCGGAAGATCTCGTCACCTTCGAAGAGGGCACCGGGACCTATGACCACCATGATGCCGAGGGCTTTATCAAGCTCAATGGGCTGCGGCTGAAAACTTTTGGCGCGCGCAAGCTGCGCCTGGCCCGCGGTCAGTAAAGGAACGGCGGGACCAGGACGATATTCGCTCTGGTGCCGCCCACCCGCTCAAATTTGACCATTTTGCGGCGCCCTTAAAATCTCTTTAAGTGCTCACGGCTAGTCTTTGCCCCCATCGGCCTTGGGGAAAGAACGGCAAGATGGTGCGTGAGCCGACCTCTGAGCATAGCGCTGAAGCATTGCTGCTTGATGCGGCACTGCAAACGATTCCGTTCGGATTTTGCGTCTGGAGCGCGGATTTCGAACTGGTCATGTGGAACCAGCACTATCTCGATATCTACGGCTTTCCGCGCAAGTCGATCCGGCGCGGCATGAGCCTTTTCGAAGTCGTCGCGCTTTCAACCGCTCTGGGCAATCATCCCGATACCGATCCTAAAAGCTTTTACGATGCCTATACCGCCGAACTTATGGGCAACCGCTCGGGTCTTCGCGCCGTCAATCTCGAGCTGACGGCATCGCATCGCACGCTGGAAACCGCCCATATCTTTGCCCCGGGCCTTGGCTGGGTGGTCACCCATGAGGATGTCACCGAAGAGATTGCCCGCTCGGATATGATGAGCGAACGCAAGCGCGAACTCGAGCGCCAGTATGCGCTGCTCGATGCGGCGATCAACAACATCTCGCAGGGCCTGTCGATGTTCGACAACGATTTCCGGCTGGTCACCTGCAATGCGGAATTTGTCTCGATGTATGGCCTGCCCCCCGAGCTTGCCCGCCCCGGCGCAAACTTCGATGATATCCTGGAGCACCGCCGCAAGACCAACATGCACGCCCCGGTCGATCGCGATGCCTATCGCACCGAGCGCCAGAAGATCCTGACGGGCGGGCGGTTCGTGCGCGAAGTGGTCAAGATGGCCAACGGAACCTTCATCTCGCTACGCCACCAGCCGCTGAGCGGCGGCGGTGTGGTCACCACCCATGAGGACATCACCGACCAGCTCGCTGCCGAAGCGCGCATGCGGCACATGGCAACCCATGATGCGCTGACCGACCTGCCCAATCGCGGGCTGTTCCGCGAGGAACTCGAAACCGTGCTCAAGGGGCTCGAACACGGCAAACAGCCGGCGCTGCTTGCGGTCAATATCGATCATTTCAAGGCCGTCAACGACAGCGAGGGCCATGCCATTGGCGACAAGGTGCTGCGCAAGATCGCCGAGCGGTTGTCTCACGCCGTCGGGTCACGTGGCATCGTGGCCCGACTGGGCGGGGATGAGTTCAGCGTCCTGATGCCCAGCGTCGGTGTGCCTCACGAGGCGGCCGATCTGGCGCGGGCTCTCGTCAAGGCGATTGGCGAGCCTATCGTGTTCGGCCGCAAAACGATAAAGCTCTCGACCTCGATCGGTATCGCGGTCGCGCCGGGTGACGGCAAGACCACCGATGCGATCATGAACAATGCCGACCTGGCCCTGCTTCGGGCGAAATCGGAGGGCCGCGGCACATACCACTTTTTCGAAGCGGGCATGGATGCGACGCTGCAGCGTCGCCGGACGCTGGAAACCGGGCTGCGCGACGCTCTGGCCAATAATGGACTTTCGGTGGTTTTTCAGCCCATCGTATCGCTTCAAACCAACACAGTCGTGGCCGCCGAGGCCTTGATGCGCTGGGACCATCCCCAGCTTGGGCCCATCTCCCCGGTCGAATTCATTCCCATTGCCGAAGAAACCGGGATCATTCACGCCATCGGCGGCTGGATACTGGAGGCGGCGGCAAGGGCGGCAGCGCGCTGGCCCGGCCATGTGCGGGTCGCCGTCAATCTTTCGCCCATCCAGTTCAAGCGCCCCGATCTGATCGCCACCATAAGGGCGGCGCTCAAGGCGGCCGGTCTCGACGCTAGTCGCCTTGAGCTGGAGATCACCGAATCCCTGCTGCTCGAAAACAGCCAGTCCAATCTCGACCTGCTGCTGGCGCTGCGCGGGCTGGGCGTGCGGGTGGCCATGGACGATTTCGGGACTGGCTATTCATCGCTCTCTTATCTGCGGGCCTTTCCGTTCGACAAGATCAAGATCGATCGCTCGTTCATGGCCGATGTGGCCACCAAGGCCGACAGCCGCGCCATTCTGGGTGCCATGATCTCACTGGGCAACAATCTGGGCATGACCACGGTTGCCGAGGGCGTTGAGACGGCAGAACAGCTCGCCGTCGTGCGTGCCGAGGGCTGCACGCAGGTGCAGGGTTATTTCTTCTCGCCGCCCGTCGATGGTGCGACTATGCTGGCCCTGCTTGAAGCAGAAAAAAGCGACGCGCCCAGAAAGAGTGCCTGAACCCATTCGCGAGACGGAAAGCCAAAAGGCCATGCGCCGGAGTGTCCCCTATGCCGAACTGCTCGCCCTGGCGCGGCGCCATGCCCGGCGGGTCGATGAGGCCGAGGACGTCGTCCAGGAGGTTCTGATCGCAGCGGTTGCGGCGGGGCGCAATGATTTTTCGAACTCTTCGGATCGCCGCTGGATGGCCGGCGCCATTCGCAAGCGTTCGGCGTTCGACGCCCGCTCGGCCGCCCGCCGGCGTGAACGCGAGGCGAAATGGCAGGGCGAGCACCATCGGGTTTCCGCGCCGCAGGGCGATGCCCTTAACGTCATCCTCGCCGATTTGCCCAGGGGTTTGCGGGTCATCGCCGCGCTTGCACTCTCGGGTCATTCCAAAGCGGAAATCGCCTATCTGCTCGATCTGCCCGATACCGCGTTGCGGCAGCGCATTCGCGCCCTCAAGTTGGCTTTGGGGAAAAAGGGCGTTGCCATGCCGGCCGAAATGATCGGGCTCAATCTCGATCTGGCTTATGGCACCATAAGGGACGGCCTGCTTCCGGCGCTGCAACGCCACGGCGGCGCTTTTGCCAGCCACGACCCTGACGGGCATGTTTTTGTCGTTCGGTCATCGCGGCCCGCCTCACAAAAGGGGTGAGCGCGGCAACGAGGGGTGTTTCAACCCGTTTTCGAGGAGTCCACCATGACAATGCCCAAACTTGGCGCGCCCAGCCTTGTGTTTTATGTGTCCGACATCATGCGCACCGAAGCGTTCTATCGCGATGTGCTGGGGATCGATATCCAGCGCCGCGAGGGCGCCGAGCCGTTCTGGCTGGCCGCCGCGTTCGAGGGCGGCTTCGAGGCGATCTTTTTCGAGCAGGAGGGCAAGCGCGGCAACACGCCGGCGCTGGTTTTCGATCTGCGGGACGGCGGCATCGACGATGTGGTCGCTGCGCTGGCCGAAAAGGGCGTGACCATCGTCACCCCGGTTTCCGAAGCTCCGGGCGGCTGGAGTGCCGACTTTCTGGACCCCGATGGCTTTGGTCTGGGGCTCTGGCAGTCCCAAGACCTTCCGCGGTCGCTGAAATAGGGCTCTGATCATTTTGCCGTTTCATGGAAACGGCGCAACGATCCTCGTCTTTGTTTGTCGCGCTTCCGAACCGGATAAGTGGAAGCCATTTGTCCTGGAAGCACTCTGATCTGGCGTGGAGGCAGCCCGTTTTGCCCCCGCGCATGCCAGCCCTGCGCCGTTTTTCCTTGTTTGACGGGCCATCGTAGGGTATGGGCAGCCACATTATTTACTTCGTCGCGTTTCCGAACCGCAAAAGTGGGTGCCACTTTGGCTGGAAACACTCCGGTAAATCCCGAAAATGGCTGGCCCCCTTATGAGCTTGCGCAATATTGCGATCATTGCCCACGTTGACCATGGCAAAACGACGTTGATCGACGTCCTGCTGCGGCAGTCCGGCACCTTCCGCGACAACCAGCGCGTCGATGAACGCGTCATGGATTCCAACGATCTGGAAAAAGAGCGCGGCATCACCATTCTGGCCAAGGTCACGTCGCTGAACTGGAAGGACACGCGGATCAATATCGTCGATACGCCAGGCCACGCCGATTTCGGCGGCGAAGTCGAGCGTATCCTGTCGATGGTCGATGGCGCGGTTATCCTTGTGGACGCGGCCGAAGGCCCGATGCCGCAGACCAAGTTCGTGCTGTCGAAAGCGCTCAAGATCGGCCTTCGCCCCATCGTTGCGATCAACAAGATCGACAAGCCAGAAGAACGGCACAACGAAGTGCTCGACGAGATTTTCGATCTCTTCGTGTCGCTGGACGCCACCCCCGAACAGCTCGACTTCCCCGTTCTTTACGGTTCGGCCAAGCAGGGCTGGATGGCCGACGATCCGTCCGGCTCAAAGGAAACCATGGGTCCGCTGCTCGACAAGGTGGTCGAACATTTCGAAGAGCCCAAGGTCGAAGACGGCCCCTTCCGGATGCTGGTCACCACCATCGAGCGCAACCCGTTCCTGGGCCGTATCCTGACCGGCCGGGTATTTTCGGGCTCGGTCAAGCCCGGCGATTCGATCCATGCGCTCTCGCGCGACGGCAAGACTGTCGAAAAGGGCCGAATCTCGAAAGTTCTCGGTTTCCGTGGTCTTGAGCGCGAGCCGATCGAAGAGGGCAAGGCCGGCGATATCGTTGCGCTGGCGGGGCTTGAAACCGCAACTGTTGCCAACACCATCGCCGTGCCCCAGGTCTCCGAAGCGCTTGAAGCAAAACCTATCGATCCGCCCACCCTGTCGGTCACGTTCAGGATCAATGACGGCCCGCTGGCCGGCCGCGAAGGCGACAAGGTCCAGTCCCGCGTCATCCGCGAACGGCTGCTGCGCGAAGCGGAAGGCAATGTGGCGATCCGGGTGACACCGGGCGATGACAATGACAGCTTCGACGTTGCTGGGCGTGGCGAACTCCAGCTCGGCGTTCTGATCGAAACCATGCGCCGCGAAGGGTTCGAATTGTGCCTTGGCCGCCCCAAGGTGCTGTTCCGCGAAGAAAACGGGCAAAAGCTCGAGCCGATCGAAGAAGTCATCATCGACGTCGATGACGAATTTTCCTCGGTCGTCGTGCAAAAGCTCACCGAACGTCGCGGCGAACTTGTCGAAATGCGGCCCTCGGGCGCCGGGCGCACCCGCGTGCGGCTTTACGTTCCGACCCGTGGCCTGATCGGCTATCAGGGTGAATTGCTGTCCGATACGCGTGGCACGGCGATTTTCAACCGCGTGTTCCATGAATATTCGGCGTTCAAGGGCCCGCTGCCCATGCGCCGCACCGGTGTTCTGATTTCCAACGCCACCGGACAGGCCGTCGCCTATGCGCTCTTCAACCTCGAAGATCGCGGACCGATGCTGATCGATCCGGGCGTGGACGTTTACGAGGGTATGATCGTGGGCGAGCACAATCGCGAAAACGATCTCGAAGTGAACGTCCTCAAGGGCAAGCAACTCACCAATATCCGTACCACGTCGAAAGACGAGGCGATCCGGCTGACACCGCCGAAAAAGCTCAGCCTTGAACAGGCTCTCAGCTACATCGCCGACGATGAATATGTCGAGGTGACACCCAATTCGGTGCGCCTGCGCAAGATCCATCTCGATCCGCACGACCGTAAACGCGCTTCGCGTGCCGCGGCAGCCGAAGCTGCGGCCGGCTGAAATTTATAGAAGTTGATTTGGAATTTATGCGGAGCGGACCTATGTTAAAGGGCCGCTCCGCCCATATAATTTCAGAGGTGCCGTCATGAGCGATACTTCGACCAAGCAACGCACTCAGACAAAGCTCAAGACCGCGCGGCCCAAGCTGCACAAGGTCATTCTCATCAATGACGACTACACGCCGCGCGAGTTCGTGGTGAAGGTGCTCGAATCGGTTTTCCGGCTCGGCGAGCCGCAGGCGGAATCGATCATGATGACCGCGCACCAGAAGGGCGCGGCGGTCATTGCCGTCTATACCAAGGAAATTGCCGAAACCAAGGCCGAAGAGGCCATCGAGCTCTCCCAGCAGTTCGGCTTTCCGCTGATGGTCACGACCGAGCCCGAAGAATAGGGCCCGGTCACAGCGACCTCAATACCACTCGCCACGCACCACCTCGGTGCCGCCGCCTGTTTCATCCATCAGCAATTGCTCGAACAGGTCGATGTCGCTTTCCTGATAGTGATAGGGATAGACATAGGTGGGCAGGAATGCTGCCACGCCCGATGCCGCCTGTTCTTCTGTCATGGTGAAGGGCAGGTTCATGGGCACGAAGGCAACAGAGATATCTTCAAGCGCCCGCATTTCGGGAATGTCTTCGGTATCCCCGGCAATATAGACGCGCTTGCCGCCGATGGTGAGAATATAGCCATTGTCGCGGCCTTGCGGGTGGTATTGGAGCCGGTCCTCGGTGGTGTTGTAGGCCGGGATGGCTTCGATCTCGATGTCGCCGAAACTGTCGCTGTCGCCATTGGCCATTTCGCGGGCATTGGATGTCAGCGCTTCGGGCAGCATGGCAAAGACCGCCGGGTTGGCAATGATCTCGGTGCCATCGACGACCAGGGCCTCAAGCGTGGGCAGGTCGAAATGATCGCCATGCTCATGGGTGATGAGGATCAGGTCAGGGGGTGGCAGATCGGAATACAGTTCGGCCCCACCCACCGGATCGACATAGATCACGCCCGATGGCGTTTCGATCACCAGCGAAGCGTGGGAGATGGGATGGATGAAAAAATCGCCAGCGTCGGATGGATAAAGATCGCCCTCGGGCTGTTGGCCGAAAGCCGTGCGGGGCACAATGGTGGTGACACCAAGCGCGGCGAGGGTGGATAATCCCAGGCCGAGGGTCTGGCGGCGAGTGATGGGCATGGTCGCGTCCTCCAGGCAGCAAAATTGCTCAATGATGCTAACGCGCGGGTCAGGGAAAGGATCGCCTTGGCCCATTCACAATGGCGCGAGCGCACTCTGCAGGCAAAACTGATCTCGATTTTGCCGGCATTTGACTGTTAAGCTCGGCTTAATATGTGTGACGCGGGCTGCGGCCCAGGGGATTTTTCAATGCCGAGCCAGAACAACGCCGCCCGCATCGGGCAGACGATCAGGGGTCTTGAAACCACCACGCGCTTTGCCCTGGCGGTTCTGGCGCTGGCCAGCGGGGTTTACACCTATCTGGGGGTGCGGGGTCTTCTCGACGGCGACGCCAATTTCGTGTTTTTCGCCGCGATCATCTACTCGGTCGCGGTGTCGGTCGGCATCTATGTGTTCTGGAGCTACATGATGCGGTTCCTGCCGCTCATGCGCACCATGAGCCAGCGTCTGGCCATGACCGTCGTCATGGCCATCGGTTCGGTGATGATCGTTGCCATGAGTTCATGGCTCAACGCCGCCGCGCTGGCCGGTTCGGCCGCGCTCGAGCAGCACATGGCGGTGACGCTGGAGGATTATACCGGCGATCTCGACGCTGCCCATGCCAATGCGCTGGGCGCGCAATCGCTCTTGCCCGACGTGCAGCGGGCGGCGGATCGGTTTGCCACGCTGGCCGATGAGGAGCGCAGCGGGGGCGCCTTGACCGGATCGGCGGGCTCGGGCTCGGTCGTGCAGCTTTTAAGCCAGATGAGCGCCCAGATGACTTCGCTGGGCGCTTCGATTTCCAACTCGCAGGCCCGGGTCAACGAATTGTTCCAGACCGGCTCGGAGCGCCTGAGCGTCATGCGCGAGCTGGTATCGGCGCCGGGCGCCGTGCAGCCGCGAGCCGATGAATTTGCCGCCGAGATCGTCGCTCTGACCGGGGCGATCGCCGCCCTGCAGGAAACGTCGGTGGCGCCATCGGTGGCGCGGGCCGCCGAAGATCTCTCGCTTGGCTTCATTGCCCCTGTTGCCGATGGACAGAGCGCCGGGCTCGTGGTGCGTCAGGATGCGGCCATGGCCAATATCCGCGAGGCGGTGGCGGCCCAGTCCACGGCTTTGAGCGAAGCGGCCCAGGCGATCATTGATGAACCGCGCGTCGAGCCGCGCCGCTTCGTGCCGCTCTCGAGCGCCGAAGCCGTGCTGCGCTATGCGTCCGATTTCCTGCCCTCCTGGGCGGGCGCCATTTCCATCGATCTCTTGCCGGTGGTTCTGGTTCTGCTTTTGGCGGTGGCTCACGAGGCCATGCGGCGCGACGCCGAGGCGCTCGACGATGCCGAAACCCTGACCGCCGCCGACATGATGCGGGCTGTGGCGCTGCACAATCAGATGATGGCGAGCGCGGTACCATCGGAACGGCTTGAGCCAGAAGACGAACCCGAAGTCGAACCGGTTGTTGAGCCCGAGACGGCCGAGCGGGCCGAAGCGAATAAGGTCACGGAGACCGAGGCCAAGGACGATACCGTCACCACCATTCCCGCCTTCCAGCGCAAGCGCGGCGACGGGCCGGCGCGATCATGAGCAGCCTTGGCACTCCCGCGCCGCAAAAAGGCGCGACACGGGGGTTTATCGCGCGGATCGCTGCGGTCGAGGATGGAGCGATCCTCAAAACCGTGTTCTTTGCCATGCTGGCCGGTGCGGCATGGGTTCTGGCGAGCGACTATTTCGACCTCAACGCGATGCAACCCGGCGATATGGCGGTTGCGCCCGGCGATCCGCTGTTGCCGGCCGTCGACCGCCCGGAAATCGACCCCGACAATCCCGCGTATCGACCACTCGAACAGATCACGACGCCACCCGAACAGCTTGCCGAACCGCTTTCGATCGAATTGGTCGGCGGCGGCGTGCTCATGCTTTCGGGCACCATTGTTCCGGGTGCCGCCACCCGGTTTGCCGACGAGATCGAGAGGCGGGGCGGTTACGTTGAAACCGTGGCGCTCAATTCGCCCGGCGGGTCGGTGGAAGATGCGCTGGTCATTGGAAGGCTGATCCGGGAAAACGGCTTTAGCACCGCCGTGGGCGATGGTGCGCTTTGCGGGTCGTCCTGCCCGCTGGTGCTGGCCGGTGGGGTGGATCGGATCGTTTCCGACAACGCAGCGGTCGGTGTGCACCAGATTTATGCCGGCGCGGGCGGCGATGAAGTCGGGTCGGCTCAGGCGATGTCCGATGCCCAGACGGTCTCGGCCCGTATCGCGCGCTATCTGGAGGAAATGGGCATCGATCCGCTCGTTTGGATCAATGCAATGGAAACACCGCCCGACCGGCTTTACTTCCTCACCATGGACGAGATGGAACAGACGCGGCTGGCCGCGCTGTCCTGACGTTTGCTCTAGAGCGTGTCCAGCAAAAGTGGAACCGGTTTTGCGGTTCGAACACGCGACAAAACAAGGCTCTAGGCCTGCCGGATCGCGGCCACGCCGAAGCTGGACCGTGCAGCCAGCCGCACGCAATTGCCGCCGGCCCTTTCGGCCTCATCGAGCGCCCACAGGCCGCGCGCCAGCAGATCGGCATAGACCTCGCCCTTCTCGCGCTCGGTGATTCCGATGCTCAGCGTGACGGGGTGGTCGGGTGCGCTCAGCCGTTCACTGGCGGCAAGGCGCAGGCCCTCGGCGGTTCGCCGTGCCGCCATGAGATTGGTCTGGGGAGAAAGGATGGCGAAGTCGCGGTCGGCCATGCGTCCCACCAATGCGTCCCTCGATACATGATCTGCGATCAGTTCGGCCATCGCCTTTAAGGGTATCGCGGCGGCCTGCGATGGCGCGCCCGCCTTGATGGCGATGAGGGTCAGGGTCAAATCGTTGCGCTCGGTTGCCTCGGTCTCGGTCAGCGCCAGCGCGCGCCGTTCGGCATGAGTGGTAAAGCCCTCGCGGTTGAGCAGGCCGGTCTCGGCGTCGCGTTCGGCTTTCTGGATCAGGCGGCTTGCGCTGTCGCTCAGCATGAGCGCCAGGCCGCTGGTCGACAGGATCAGCAGAAGGACCGCTCCCGATGCCGTCGACAGGCCGGCGTAAACCGTTGTCGAGAAGTCCGAAGCCGTTGATCCGACACCGCCGGTCCAGAGCGCGAGAAAGGGCTTGGCCATGAAATGGAGCGCAAGGACGAGAAAGAGCCAGATGAACAGCCAGTCGAGTGTTTTCTTGGCGCGCGAGCGCCAGATGACCGACAGAGAAAGAAGGCTCAGGAGCGCATAGGGAATCTGGTAGAGAAACTGGCGGGTGAAATCCTCACGCGGCAGGTCGAGGATAAGCCAGTAGAGCAGGGCCGATGCGGCCGCTATGGCCCAGCCTCCGCCGGGGTGCAGATCGATGCGGTAGCGGGTGGCCAGCCCGTAAGCGACAAGAATGAACATCGCGACCATGGCCAGGGCAATCACCATGCGCGTCGGTCCGGGGTAAATGCCGGTGGTCAGAACGATTTCGCCGAGGAAACTGATGGCGGCCGCGGCGAAGGCGCCCGAGAACCAGAGAGCGCCGCGATTTTTGGGATCAAAGTGCGCAAGAGCCAGAAATGCGCCCGATTTGATCGTGCACAGGGCCACGATGACCCAGAATACAAGCAGCGCGCCAGTCATGGTAGGCAGTCCAAAGTTCGTTGGCACCCTTGTTTTTTAGGACAAGGGCAAGTCATTGCGCCACGCCCTGAACAGCCCAGCACATTGGCGTAACCCGTTCGGCCTGGGTCTGCCAAGCCCATCTTTGTCGCAACATTTGGGGTGGGGTCGTCGTTGTCAGGCAAAGCGCGGCAATTGGAGACCCCGGAAATGGCAAAAGTGCTCAGCGAACTTCAGGATATCAGGGAATGGACACAGGCCCGCGGCGGCAATCCGATCATGGCCGACATGCCCGACACGGGTGGCAAGGACCAGCACCTTTTGGGACTTACCTTCGACCAGCATATGCTCAACGCCGATGCAAACGAAGGTCCGGATCGCCCGGGC
>NZ_CAXAXY010000030.1:0-31249 GCF_963972885.1 uncultured Pelagibacterium sp.
TCATCCCCAACCTGGTCGCGGGCAACTATGATGTCATCATGGCCGGCATGTCGATTACCGACGAGCGGCTTGAGACCATCAATTTCACCCAGGACTATTTCCCGCCCGATCCCTCCAACTACATCGCCGCAACCGGTGCGGGCATCGATATCGAAAGCCCCTCGGGTCTGCGCATCGGCGTTCAGGGCAACACCATCCAGGCAGCCTATGCCGAGGAAAACTTTGCCGCCGATAACACCATCGTCTCGTTTGCCACCTTCGATCAGTCGATCGCCGATCTGGCCGCCGGCAATGTCGATGTGGTCCTCGCTGACGGCTCCTCGCTCGATCCGGTCGTCGCCAATTCCGGCGGCGCGCTGGAAATGTTCGGCCCCGATGTCATGATCGGCGGCGGCGTCGGCGGCGGTGTCCGCAAGGAAGACACCGACCTGCTCGCAACGCTGGACGAAGCCCTGACCGCGCTCAAGGCCGACGGTACCGTCGATGCCCTGATCGCCGAATGGTTCGACGGCGCGGGTCCGTTCTACACGGAATAATCGCAAACCTGTGCCCGGCGGGCGTCCGACTGGGACATTCGCCGGGCATCTCACGCAAGGGGCACGCGCGTGGACGCTGACGCCTTCTGGCTTTTCGATCTGGTAGGCGAAGATATCGCCTTCTGGCTTGGCTATCTGACAAACGGCAAGCACCTCAACTGGTACGCCAGTTTCCGCTTCACCATCATGGCTGCCGTCTTCGGCGGCTGCCTTGCGCTTGTCTTCGGGCTTTTGGGCGCCATGGCAAAGGCCTCGCGCTTCACGGCCCTGCGGGCCATCGGCACGATCTATGTCAGCATGGTGCGCGGCGTTCCCGACGTGCTGTTCTTCCTGTTTTTCCCGCTGGCGTTCGAACAGGGTGTGGAATGGGTCTGGGCCATGCAGGTCTGCACCCCGGACACGATTGCCGCCACGCAGGCCAACTGGCCGCCCTGCGGCGAAGCGAACTGGCTGCTCTCGACCAATGAATACCTTGTCCTGGCCTGCGTATCGCTGGGCATCATCTTTGGCGCCTTTACAGCCAACGTCATCCACGGCGCCATGCGCGCGGTGCCCCAGGGCCAACTCGAAGCCGCGCGCGCCTACGGCATGAGCGATTTTCAGGTCTTGACGCGCATCCATATCCGCCAGATGTGGGTCTATGCCCTGCCCGGCCTTTCCAATGTCTGGCTGCTGCTCATCAAGGCCACATCGCTCCTTTCCCTGCTCCAGATCGCCGATATCGTCTGGTGGGCGGGGCAATTGGGTTCTCCCAACTTCCTGCCTCAGGCAGGCCTTGTGCACGGCGATTGGCGCTGGGCCTATTTCATTGCGCTGTTTGTCTTTTACATCCTCATCACCCTGCTTTCGGAAAAGGGCTTTTCGCGGCTCACGACCTGGGCCCGGCGCGGCATGCCGGTGGAGGGCTAGGCGATGGACCTGATCGAAACACTGCTCGCCGAAATCCCGCTCTACGCCGGACCGGCACTGTTCAACATCTATTTTGCGGCCGCTTCCCTGCCCATCGGCTTTGTCTTTGCGGTGCTGCTCGCGCTCGGCAAGAATTCGAAAAACCCCATCGTCCGGCGCCTGTGCTCGGCCTATATCTATGCTTTTCGCGGCTCGCCGCTGTTTATCCAGTTCTTCATGTTCTATTCCATCATGCTGGCGCTCAACGCTGTCTGGTGGCGCCCATTGGGCATTGCGTGGCTGATGATGAACCCGCTTTTCATCGGCCCGCTCGCCCTGGTGATGAACACCGCCGCCTACAGCGCCGAAATCATCTACGGCGCCCTGCGCACGGTTCCCCGCGGCGAAATCGAAGCCGCCCGCGCTTACGGCATGACCCCCTTTCAGGTGTTCAGGACCGTCACATGGCCCAACACGATCCGCATTGCCTGGCCTGCCTACACAAACGAAGTCGTGTTTCTTTTCCACTCGACCGCGCTTGTCTATTTCACCCTGCCGGTCATCAATGCCCAGCGTGATATCCTCAACACAGCGCAAAACCTGTTTGAGCGCGACTACAACGCCTTCCTCCATTTTTCGGTCGCTGCTCTATGGTTTCTCGCCGTTACCATGGTCATTTTCTTTGTCTTCGGGCGCGTTTATGAACGCATGATGCGCCACATGCCCAAAGAGCGCGCCACCTCCCGTCCGCGCCTGCGCTTCGGTCCCAAATATATCCGGTAATTTCTCATGGCCTTTGACCGCATCACCCACACCATCGACGCCGATTCTCCCGGCACGACGTCCGAGTTGACGGTTTTCAAGATCGGCCCCGCCGACGCGGCGACCAAAATCTATATGCAGGCCGCGCTCCATGCCGACGAGCAGCCGGGCATCATGGCGCTGCACCATCTTCTGCCGCTGCTCAAGTCCGCCGACGAAAAAGGCGAACTCAGCGCCCGCTTCTCCATTTTTCCAATGGTCAACCCGCTTGGCATGGGCCAGCGGGTGTTCGAAGACCATTTGGGACGATACGACTTCCGCTCGGGCACCAATTTCAACCGCCGCTGGCCCGATCTCTTTGCCGCCGTGGCCACAAAGGTCGCCCAGAACCTCACCGACGATGCAGCTGCCAATGTCGCAATGATCCGCCAGGCGGTGCGCGACTGGCTCGACACCCAGAGGCCAACCACGGCCATGCAGAAATTGCGGCATCTGGTGATGACCGAAGCCTATGACGCCGACTACGTCCTTGACCTCCATTGCGACAACGAAGCGTTGGTCCATCTGTTCGTCACCCCCGATTCCATGGCCGAACTCTCAGAGCTTGCCGACCACATGGGCTCGGTTGCCCAGCTGACCGCAGAGGACTCGGGCGGCGGCTCGTTCGACGAAGTCTGGCCCTCGCTCTGGACGCGCCTGCGCCAGGCCCATCCTGATAAGCCCATCCCCTTTTCAGCCCGCGCCGCAACGCTCGAATATCGCGGCCAACCCGATGTTTTCGACGATATCGGCAAGGACGACGCAGCCCGACTCCTTGGCTTCTTTCGGGCCAAAGGGTTTGTTGCCGGCCCACCGCCCAAGGTTGGGCCGGCCCCCGCGCCATCCCCCCTGAGCGCCACCGAAATGCTGCGCGTCGACCAGGCAGGGCTGCTCGCCTACCGCGTCGAATTGGGCGATCAAGTCGAGAAGGGACAGCCCATCGCCGATCTCATCGCCCTTGCCGGCCCCGGTGCCTTTACCGAGCGCACACCGATCCTTGCGGGCACGTCGGGCCGGGTCATATCGCGCAACGTCGCCAAATTCGTCGTGCCGGGCAATTCCATCGCGAAGATCGTCGGCACCGAGCCTCTGGCCAGCCGACAGGGCTACCTCTTGGAGGACTGATCGCGCACCGGAACATAGACGAAGCGCGGCATTTCGATCTTGAAGACGATGGCCAGTGTCCGAAGCGTAAAGCCCAAGACCATGGCTGCTATCGTCATTAGCTCGACCGGAAATCCAGCCTGTATTCCGAAAAAGAACACGCAGGCGGTGATCGCCGATACGGTTGCGTAAAGCTCGCCGGAAAACAGCAACGGCACATCGTTGCACAAGACGTCACGCAAGACGCCCCCCACGCACCCTGTAATGATTCCGGCCACGATGACGATCAGCACCGGCTGGCCCATTTCCATGGCCACCATGCAGCCAGAAATGGTGAACACCACGAGCCCCACGGCATCGAGCAACAGGAAGATCAGCTTGAGCCGTTCCATGATCCGGGCCACCGCAATTGTGAACAGCGCCGCGGCCGTTGTAACCAGCAGATAGGCGGGCTGATCGACCCACAACAGCGGGTAGTGACCAAGCAGTAGATCCCGCGCCGTGCCTCCGCCCAGCGCCGTTACGCATCCCAGAACGCAGACCCCGAACCAGTCCATGTTGCGCCGTCCCGCCGCCAGCGCCGCGGACATCGATTCGGCGGCCAGAGCGATGACGAAAAGCGTGTGCAGCAACATAAGAGCCCTCCTTGTGGATGGCCCTGACCATGCCGGCTAACGCATTGCCGGTAAAGCGCGATTGCGGAAGCCTTTGCTTTACCGCTATCGTTACAGAGCGAGCGTGGGAACAATCAGGAGTCTGCCTATGGCGATCAAGGCCGCGATCTATCATCTCACGCATTACAAATACGACCGACCGGTCACTCTCGGCCCGCAGATCATCCGGCTCCAGCCCGCCCCCCATTCGCGCACCAAGGTGCTCAGCCATTCGCTAAAAGTCAGTCCTTCCAATCACTTCGTCAATATTCAGCAGGACCCCTACGGTAACTTTCAGGCGCGATACGTCTTTCCCGAGCCGGTGACCGAGCTCAAGATCGAGGTCGATCTCGTTGCCGACATGACGGTTTACAACCCGTTCGACTTTTTCGTGGAGCCCGAGGCGGGGACCTGGCCGTTTACCTATCCCGAGGCCATTGCGCCCGATCTGGAGATTTACAGCAAGCCCGATCCGAGCTTTGGGCCCCTGTTTAAGGATCTGCTGGCTTCCATCGACCGGACGCCCAAGAACACTGTCGATTTCGTGGTCGAACTCAATGCGCGGCTGCAGCGCGAGATCGGCTATATCGTCCGGCTCGAACCGGGCGTGCAAACGCCAGAGGAGACACTGGAAAAGGCCAAGGGGAGTTGCCGAGACACCGGGTGGCTGCTGGTTAACACCTTGAGACATCTGGGCTTTGCTGCGCGGTTCGTTTCGGGATACCTCATTCAGCTCAAGCCCGACCTGAAAGCGCTCGACGGCCCATCGGGCACCGAAAACGACTTCACCGACCTCCATGCCTGGTGTGAGGTGTACCTGCCTGGGGCCGGCTGGGTTGGGCTCGATCCGACCTCGGGATTGCTGACCGGGGAAAGCCATATTCCGCTCGCGGCGACCCCCCATTTCGCCAATGCCGCCCCGATTTCGGGGCTCGCGAGCTTTGCCAATGTCGAGTTCGATTTCGACATGACGGTCACCCGCATCGCCGAACATCCGCGCATCACCAAGCCATTTTCCGACTCCGATTGGGTGGAGTTGTGCTCTCGGGGCCGCCAGATTGACCAAGATTTGGCAAACAATGACGTTCGGTTGACGATGGGGGGCGAGCCGACCTTCGTTTCCATCGACGACTTCGAATCCGGCGAGTGGAATGCCGATGCGGTCGGCCCCACCAAGCGCGAAAAAGCCGACATCCTGATCCGCCGTCTCCAGCAGCGTTTCGCGCCCGGTGGGTTCCTCCATTACGGGCAGGGCAAATGGTATCCGGGCGAAACTTTGCCCCGCTGGACCTTCTCGCTCTATTGGCGCAAGGACGGCGAGCCGGTCTGGAAAAATCCCGACCTGATCGCCCACGAGACCTCGGACAAGACCCCGAGCCCCGACCAGGCCAAGGCCTATCTCACCGAATTTGCCATGGCACTGGGTCTGGACGGCTCGACCGTCCAGCCGGCCTTTGAAGATCCCGCCGACTGGATCTTGAAAGAAGGCAATCTGCCCGAGAACGTCGATCCGACAAATCCCAAGCTCAAGGACCCCGAAGAGCGCATGCGCATGACGCGGGTCTTTGAGCGCGGGCTGACCGATCCGACCGGCTATGTGCTGCCGGTCCAGAAATGGAACGCCCCCGCGCAAGCCTCGCGCTGGCTGACCGAGGTGTGGCAGACACGGCGCGGCAAGCTGTTTCTGGTGGCCGGGGATTCGCCCGTCGGCTACCGCCTGCCGCTGGGCACCCTGCCCCATATCCCCGAAAGCGATTATCCCCATATCGTGGCCGAGGACCCCACCATCCCGCGCGCACCCCTGCCGCCGCGCGACGAATTGCCGGTGGCCAGCCTTGTCGCCGACGAGGTCATTGCCCAGACGCAGATCGAACAGGAAATCACCGACATCGAAGGCAAGGTGCGCACCGCGCTTTCGGTCGAACCGCGTGACGGCCGGCTGACGGTGTTCATGCCGCCAACCGAAAAACTCGAAGACTATCTCGAACTGATCGCCGCCGCCGAAACGGCCGCCGAAAAGCTGGGCCTGCCGGTCCATATCGAAGGCTATTCGCCCCCATCGGACCCGCGCCTCAACGTGATCCGGGTGGCGCCCGATCCCGGGGTCATCGAGGTCAATGTCCACCCGGCGGCCAATTGGGACGAGTGTGTCTCGATCACCGAGGCGGTTTATGAAGAGGCGCGGCTGTCCCGGCTGGGCGCCGACAAATTCATGATAGACGGCAAGCACACCGGCACCGGCGGCGGCAATCACGTCGTTGTCGGTGGCGCGACGCCCAATGACAGCCCGTTCCTGCGCCGCCCCGACCTGCTCAAATCGCTGATCCTGCACTGGCAGCGCCATCCCTCGCTGTCCTATCTGTTTTCCGGCCTGTTCATCGGCCCCACCAGCCAGGCTCCACGCTTTGACGAGGCGCGGCACGACAGCCTTTACGAGCTTGAAATCGCCATGGCGCAGGTGCCAGCCCCCGGCGAGGGTGATGCGCCACGGCCCTGGCTGGTCGACCGTCTGTTCCGCAATCTGCTGGTCGATGTGACCGGCAACACGCACCGCTCGGAAATCTGCATCGACAAGCTCTATTCGCCGGATGGTACGACCGGACGGCTGGGGCTCGTCGAATTCCGTGGCTTCGAGATGCCGCCCAACGCCAAGATGAGCCTCGCCCAGCAATTGCTGGTCCGCGCGCTGATCGTGAGGTTCTGGAAAGACCCGATCAAGGGCAAGCTGGTCCGCTGGGGCACAAGGCTGCACGACCGGTTCATGCTGCCCCACTACGTCTGGGCCGATTTTCTCGACGTGCTCGATGACCTCCGCCAGCACGGCTATGACTTCAAACCCGAATGGTTCCAAGCCCAGCTCGAATTCCGCTTTCCCTTCTGCGGTGAGGTGACGGTCGCGGGCCACACACTCGAAATCCGTCAGGCGCTCGAACCCTGGCACGTCATGGGCGAAACCGGCGCCATCGGCGGAACCGTACGCTATGTCGATTCCTCGCTCGAACGGCTACAGGTCAAGCTGACCGGCGCCGAGCCCGAACGCTACACTGTTGCCTGCAACCGCCGCCCGGTTCCGCTGACCAGAACCGATCTGTCCGGCGTCTCGGTGGCGGGGGTGCGCTACAAGGCCTGGCAACCCGCCTCGGGTCTCCATCCCGAACTGCCGGTCAACACCCCGCTGGTGTTCGACGTTTATGACAATTGGACGGGACGTGCCGTGGGCGGGTGCATTTATCACGTCGCCCACCCGGCCGGCCGGAACTATGAAACCTTTCCTGTGAATGCCAACGAGGCCGAAGCAAGACGGCTTGCGCGATTCATAGCCAATGGACATAGTGCCGGATCGTATGATTTGCCGGCCGAAGCGCCCACGCCCGAGTTTCCTCTGACGCTGGACCTGAGGCGACCCCACCAGTGGCTTTAGATGACCGCTTCTCCCTCCGCCGCCAAGGCACAAAAGATGCCTGACCTGATCGGCGCGTATCGCCCGATCTCGGGCGTGCCCGATGAAATGGTCGCGCCCGACGGCACGGTCAAACCCGGCTGGTTCAAATTCATGTCGGCGCTGGACGCGCTGGGGGCCGAGGAGCTGACCAACCGCTTCCAGCACGCCGACCAGTACCTGCGCGACGCGGGCGTTTTCTACCGCATGTATGACGGGCTCGAACAGGGCGAGCGCGACTGGCCGCTGGCCCATATCCCGCTGTTGATCGCCGAGGACGAATGGCGCGGCATCGAAGCCGGCCTTGCCCAGCGCGCCGACCTGCTCGAAACGGTGATTGCCGATATCTATGGCAACAACGCTCTGGTCCGCGATGGCCTGCTGCCGCCCGAGCTGATTGCCGGCAATCCCGAATTCCTGCGCCCCATGGTCGGCATCGAACCCATGAGCGGCCATCACCTTCATTTCTGCGCCTTCGAGCTTGGCCGCGGCCCCGATGGGCGCTGGTGGGTGCTGGGCGACCGGACACAGGCACCCTCGGGGGCGGGGTTTGCTCTGGAAAACCGGGTGGCGACCACCCGCGCTTTGGCCGATATCTATGCCGATCTCAACGTCCACCGCCTGGCCGGCTTTTTCCGCGATTTCCGCAACGCGCTGACCGACATGGGCGGCAATGGATCGGGCCGCGTGGCGATCCTCACCCCCGGCCCGCTCAACGAAACCTATTTCGAGCACGCCTATATCGCGCGCTACCTTGGCTTCCTGCTGGTGCAGGGCGAGGACCTCGTTGTCGTCGATGGCGAGGTCATGGTGCGCACCGTCTCCGGGCTCAAGCCGATTTCGGTGCTCTGGCGGCGGTTGGACGGGGACTTTACCGACCCGCTGGAGTTGCGCCAGGACAGCCACATCGGCACCCCCGGCCTGACCGAAGCGGTGCGGCGCGGATCGGTGGCGTTCGTCAATTCGCTGGGAGCGGGAATTTTGGAAACCCGTGCGCTCGGCGCCTTCCTGCCGGCCATCGCCAGATCACGGCTGGGCTCCGATCTGGCACTGCCCAACATCGCCACATGGTGGTGCGGCGGCGAAGAGGCCCGCGCCTATGTGCGCGACAATTTCAATGACCTGCTGGTCGGCCCGGCGCTCTCCACCCTTTTGTCCATCGACGATGACGGCGGCACTGCCGCCATTGCCGATCTCGACCCGGCGGCGCGCGCCGACCTGCTGGCAAAAATCGAATCCGACCCCAAAGCCTTCGCGGCGCAGGAAGCGGTCAAGCTCTCAACGGCCCCGGTCTATGTCGGCGGCGCGCTCGAACCGCGCCCCATAACGCTGCGGGTTTATGCCGCCCGCACGGCAGAGGGCTGGTCGATCATGCCGGGCGGCTTTGCCCGCGTCGGCTATGCGCTCGATACCGCCGCCATTGCCATGCAGCGCGGGGGACAGGCCGCCGATGTGTGGGTGGTCAGCGAAAGCGAGGTCGAACAGGTCACCCTGCTCGCCAAATCCAATTCAACGATCGAACGCAACCCGTCGGGCAATCTGCCCTCTCGCGCCGGGGACAATCTGATCTGGCTGGGGCGCTATGCCGAGCGCTGCGAGGCCAGCGTTCGCATCCTGCGCGCCTATCATCTGCGGCTTGCCGAACTGGGCCGCGAGGACAACCCACTGCTGGTGGCCACAAGCGCCTATCTCGAACCGCTCGGCATCGACGCCACCGAAGCGGTCCCGGCCGGGCTTCTGGCCATTATCGATGGCGCGGTGCGCTCGGCCAGCCAGATCCGCGACCGCTTTTCGCCCGATGGCTGGCTGGCGCTGACCGATTTGCAAAAGACCGCCAGGCGGTTTGCGCGCACCATAAAGCCCGGCGACGACGCCACCCGCGCCATGACGGTGCTGCTGCGCAAGCTGGCCGGTTTTTCCGGCCTCGTGCATGAAAACATGTACCGCTTTGCCGGCTGGCGCTTCCTTGAAATCGGGCGCCGGCTCGAACGCGGCATCCAGATTGCCGAAATCGCCACATGGCTGTGCGCGCCCGACGCGCCGGAAGGGGCGACCGAAATGCTGCTCGAAATCGGCGACAGCGTGATGACCCACCGCCGGCGCTATGGATATGGCTATGGCAATCTGGGCGCTGTGGAATTGCTGATTTCCGATCCGCTCAACCCGCGCTCGGTGATGTTTCAGCTGACCGAACTGCTCGAGCAACTCAAGGAACTGCCCGGCGGCTATGTCGATGGCCAGCTCTCGGCCGCCGCCAAGGCCGCTCTCAAACTCCAGACCGAACTGGCGGTGATCGACGCCGCCGACGTGAACCCCGACATGCTGGTTGGGGTCGGCAACGGGCTGGCCAACATCTCCAATTTGATCTCGGAGATGTATTTCTGATGGCCAAGGACGGGGCTTTCCAATTCTCCGCCGTCACCCCGGCCTTGAGCCGGGATCCAGTAACCGGCAGCGCCCGTAAATCGTTCGCTCGCGCTGAGCGTACTGGACCCCGGCTCAAGGCCGGGGTGACCAAGTGGGGGGTGCGGGCGATGCGCTGCGATTTTGCTCACCGCCGGGCGTCCTGACCATGCTCTACGACATCCGGCTCAAGCTCGATTATGCCTATGATGCCCCGGTTTCGGGTGGGCGGCATCTGGTGCGGGTGTTTCCGGCCAATCTGGCGGGCATCCAGCGGGTCGTGGCGGCGAGCCTGACCGTCGATCCCCAACCGGCCGAACGCTCCGAGTTTGTCGACTTCTTCGGCACCCGCGTGGCGGCGCTCGCCTATCGCAGCGCCCATGAGGCTCTCGATATCGCCATTGCAGCCCGGGTCGAAGTGCTGCGCGGCGATCCGGGCATCGATTTCACGCCAACGCTCGAGACGCTCCATGCCGAAATCGCCGGCAACTGGGACATGGGATCGCTCTCACCCCATCATTTCCTCAGCCCCAGCCCCCGCATCGCCATAGAGCCGGCGATCACCGCCTATGCCAGATCGAGCGTCAAGCAAGCGATTTCGGTGCGCGAGCTGGCCCACCATCTGGGTCTGCGCATCCATGCCGATTTTGCCTATGACGGCGAGGCGACGCTGGTCGATACCCCAGTGACCGAGGCCTTCGCGCTCAGGCGCGGCGTGTGTCAGGATTTCGCGCACATCATGATTGCCGGCCTGCGCGGGCTGGGCGTTCCGGCGGGCTATGTCTCGGGGTTCCTGCGCACCATACCGCCCGAAGGCGAAGAGCGGCTCGAAGGCGCGGACGCCATGCACGCCTGGGTGAAAGTGTGGTGCGGGCGCGAAACCGGGTGGGTCGAGTTCGATCCCACAAACGCGATTTTCGCCGGCCAGGATCATATCGTCATCGGCTATGGGCGCGATTATTCCGACGTCACTCCAATCGTGGGCATGCTGCGCTCGGCGGGCGGGCAGGAAACGACACAGGCCGTGGACGTTCTGGAAGTCGGCTAGAGTGAGGTCAGAAAAAGTTGCAGACTTTTTCGGTTCGACCGCACGACCAACGCTTAGACACCTCCCATGCGGCGGGCCATGAATTTTTCCAGCCCCACGAACCCGTCATAGATCAAGACCGCCAGAGCGCCCACGATCAGCCCGCCCTGCAAGACGAAAGCCGTGTTGCCCGAAACCAGCCCGGCAATGATCACTTCGCCCAGGGTGCGGGCCGCAACGGTCGAGCCGATGGTGGCGGTCGAGAGCGAGATGACTGCCGAAAGCCTGATGCCCGCAAGGATCACCGGAAGCGCCAGCGGCAATTCGACCCCCGCCAGACGCTGCCAGCCGGTCATGCCGGTGCCGCGCGATGCCTCGCGCACCGAGGGGGCCAGCGACGTCAGCCCGGTCAGGGCGTTCTCGAAAATCGGCAGCAACCCGTACAAAAACAGCGCAACCAGAGTTGGCCCTGTGCCGAACCCGAGCATGGGCACGGCCAGCGCCAAAACCGCGACCGGCGGGAAGGTCTGCCCGATATTGGCGATGGCGCGCGAAAGGGGCAGGAATTCCTCGCCGAACGGGCGCGTGACCAGAATGGCCAGCCCGACCGCGAACAGCGTTGCGAGCACGGTGGCAAACCCCACGATGGCCAGATGACTCAGGGTGAGCGAGAGGATGGTCGTCTGGGTGTAGATCGGCGGTGTGCCCTCGCGCACCAGCGGCGCAAACAGCGGCGCAAAGCTTTGCGGCGTCACGATGAACGCGATGAGCAACGCCAGAACCACCAGCCTTATGACGACCCCGATCTTCATTGCGGCCGCGCTGCCCGTTTTTCCAGCGCCGCGCGGGTGACGATGCCGATGGGTACGCCGTCTTTGGTCACCGGCAGGGCCGGTCGCTGCGACCAGAGCATTTCCGAATAGGCGTCGCGCAGCGACAGGTGGGTGTCGACAGGCTGGCCCTCGGCCTCGCCCGGTTCGACCACCGAAGATACGTGATCGAGGGTCAAAAGCCTAAACGCCTTGTCGCCAGATCCCAGCATCGCCTCGACGAAATCGTCCACCGGATTGGCGATGATTTCCTGGGGCGAAGCGTATTGCAAAACCTTGCCCTCGCTCATCACGGCGATGCGGTCGCCCAGCCGGATGGCCTCGTCCATGTCGTGGGTGACAAGGACGACGGTGGTGCCCAGCCGCTGCTGGATTTCCACCAGATCGGCCTGCGCCTTGGCGCGGATGATCGGGTCGAGCGCGCCGAACGGCTCGTCCATGAGCAGGACCAGCGGTCCGGCGGCGAGGGCGCGGGCGACCCCGACACGCTGTTTCTGGCCACCCGAAAGCTCGTGCGGCATGCGCGAGCGGTATTGGTCGGGCTCGAGCTGGAACATCTCCAAAAGCTCGTCCACCCGCGCGGAGATCTTGTGCTTGTCCCAGCCCAAAAGGCGCGGGACGGTGCCGATATTGTGGGCGACGTCGCGATGGGGAAACAGCCCGTGCCCCTGAATGGCGTAGCCGATCTGGCGCCGCAATTCGTAGGGGGGCAGATCGTGAGTATCCTGGCCGTCGATGCGAATGGCGCCGGCACTGGGCTCGACCAGCCGGTTGATCATGCGCAACAGCGTGGTCTTGCCCGAGCCCGAGGTGCCCACGATGGCAACGATTTCCCGGCTGGGGATGGAGAGCGTTACATCGTCGACGACGGCGCGGCCGTCATAGGTCTTGGTGAGATGGTCGATTTCGATCATGGTCTTGCCCTCTGGCGGCCCTGGCTCAATTCCACCCCGGCGTCGAGCACGATGGCCGCCGCGAACGCCATGGCGACGGCGGGGATCGCCCCGAGCAGAACGAGCGGCATGGCGGTTTGCGAAATGCCCTGGAACACGAAGGTGCCAAGCCCCCCGCCCCCGATCAGCCCGGCGATGACCGCCAGACCGATATTCTGGACCAAAATGATGCGGATACCGGTGAGGATCACCGGGAAAGCCAGAGGCAGCAAAACACCTGTCATGCGCTGCCCATTGGTCATGCCCATGCCGCGCGCTGCTTCATTGGCATCGCGCGGCACCCCGTCAAGGCCGACGACGGTGTTGGACACAATGGGCAGCAGCGAATAGGCAAACAGCGCCAGAAAGGCCGGGGCGTAGCCGATACCGCCGATGCCAAGCTCGCGCGCGCCGGGCACGTTGGCGCCGATCCAGGCCATGGGCGCGATCAACAGCCCGAACAGCGCAATCGAGGGGACGGTCTGGACCACATTGAGGCTGCCCAGAATACCGGCCCGGACGCGGGGTATGCGGTAGCACACGATTCCCACCGGAACCCCGATCAGCACCGCCGCGGCCACCGATCCGAAGGCAAGAAACAGATGGACCTGCAATTGGGCAAAAAACGCCGACTGCCGACCCTGATATTCGCGCATCACCGCCAGATCGTCCCACAGGCCCGAAGCAAGGATGCCCCACAGAACCGCGGCCACTCCGATCAGAATGCCGACCCGGGCGAACGGCCCGAGCTTGAGCCGGGCCAGGGCGTCGGTCGCGGCCAGCGCAAAAGCAAAGACCATGATCCACACACCCGAGCCGGGCGAAACACGGGCATAGGTATCGCCTTCGGGGATCAAAGCGGATGCCCCCATGCCCACGGCGACCGCCAGCGCGATCAGCGCGAGGCTGGCGACCGCGAGCCGGATAGCGAGCGGGGTCTTGAGCAGCAGGACCAGGAGCGCAACGGCCAGCGCACCATAAAGCGCGATGCCGCCGACGCCGAGCGCGTCCCAGGCGGGAACCGCCTCGCCGGGGACGATCCGGTTGGCGCGAAAGACGAGAAAGGACTGAAAGACGAGCGCGAAAAGCCCCAGAGCGGCAACAACCACTCCGAGCTTGTCGATACGCAATGAATGTGTCCCGGCCCGGGCGAGCGCCGTCAAGATGGTTGGGGCCGCACCATGTTAAGCGCGGCCCTTTCCCTTTTAGAGAAAGCCGTTTTCGGTCAGGTAGGATTCGGCGACCGCTTCGGCCGGTTCGCCTCCCACCTGCACGCGGCCGTTGAGATCCTGCAGCACTTCGAGCGTCAGGCCCTCAAACACCGGGGCAAGGATTTCCGCGATCTGCGGATATTCGTCCAGCACGTCCTGGCGGATGATCGGCGCAGGCGCATAGACCGGCTGCACGCCCATATCGTCATCCATGACCACGAGCCCGGACGGCGCGATGCCGCCATCGGTGCCATAGACCATGGCCGCGTTGGCGCCCGAGGTCTGGTTGGCCGCAGCCGAAATGGTCGCTGCGGTGTCGCCACCCGAAAGCTGGATCAACTGGTCTGAAGAAAGCTCGAACCCGTAGGCCTCCTGAAAGGCGGGCAAGGCAGCAGGCGAGGTCACGAACTCGCTCGATGCGGCAAGCACGATTTCACCGCCATCAGCGATATAGGCGCCGAAATCGGACATGGTCGCCAGCCCGTTTTCCTCGGCGACATCCGAGCGCACGGCAATGGCCCATGTGTTGTTGGCCGGCGAAGGCGTGAGCCAGACGACACCGTTTTCGGAAAGGTCCATTTCGGCAACCCGGTCGAACCCGGCCTGCGCGTCATTCCAGACGTCTTCGTCCTCAAGACCGAAAAAGAACGCGCCATTGCCCGTATATTCCGGGTAGATGTCGATCTGGCCGGCTGCAATCGCCTCGCGCACGATGGGCGTCGCGCCAAGCTGGATGCGGTTCTCGGTCTCGATATCGTTGGCCTGCAGCATCTGGGCAATGATGTTGCCCAAAACACCACCCTCGGTATCGATCTTGGACGAGACGACCACCTGCCCGTAGGCAGTCGTGGTCAGCGCGGCAGCAACAGCCGCGCCAGCAATGATGGAAAGCAGTTTCACGGATTTTCTCCCGGTCTGACTCTGGTCATGGACTCAGCCTCGTAGCCTACAGCCTGAAGCCGGGATGACCACCCCTGAGTTTAGAAATTATCGTGAACGGATTTTGTTCCCTTTGAGGTCCGCGATGAACTGGCCGCCACGCAAAATAACCTCGTGTCACCCCGGCCCGGAGCCGGGGTCCAGTACACTCGGATTTTTTGGCTGAAGCCCAGGCGCTGCCGTTTACCGGATCCCGGGTCTTCGCCCGGGATGACCGCTGAGTTTGTGTAGCCTTCACGGGAAAAGCGCTACCCCATCGAATAAGGCAGATACCCGATAAACCCCGTGAGCTTCCACGCGCCCTCGATCCGCGCCAGCGTATAGACCGACTGCCAGTCGAGGATGTCGAAGGTGCCGTCTTTCATGGCGACCTTGCCGTTGAACTTCTTGTGCGCCAGCGCGCGGTCTGCGGTGATTTCGATGTCGGTGAGTTCGGTCGCGCCGAATACGCCGGCCCGGGCGGTTTCGATTTCGGCCCGAGGCGCGAAATCGCGGGCGCCGGCCAGCCAGGAATCGCGATAGCTCTCCAGCGTCGGGAAACTGACCCGCCAGTCATCGGGATTGCCCGAGGCCCTGCCATCGATGCCCATGAAGCGCTCGGCGGCGAAATCGGGTTCGACCATCGACCAGTCACACGCCAGAAACGCCTCGATGTCGCGCGCCACCAGCATTTCCCAGATGGCATGGCGATCGGGGTCATCGGCGAAGGGATTGAGCGCGTAAAGGTCCATTTATTTGAGCATGTCCCTGTAGATGCCCGGTTTGGAATTGGGGATTTCCATGGCGTCGAGCTTCTTTTTGTAAAAGTCCACAGGCCCCGGATCGCCAATCACCGCGTAAGCAAAGCCCCTGTCGCGCAGATCTTCGAGCGTTCGGAACAACAGCGCCTCCCCGATCCCCCGCCCGCGCGCCGTTTCGAGCACGCCGGTCGGCCCAAAAAAGCCCCGCGCCGTGACATCGCCGCAGGCAAAACCCAAAAGGCCCGACGCATCCGTCGCCAGCCACACATCGATGGGCTGGTGGGAAAACCCCACTTCGACCTCGCTGCGCCAATGGCGGGAAAAATGGGCCTCGACCCAGTCGGCAACCAGCCCGCGCTCGGGAGGGAGCGCCCGGCGCAGGGTGGCACCTTGTCCCGAAACGCGCGAATAGTCGTAGCGGGGAAGATCGTAAAGGCGAACGAGAAGGTCCATCAGGCGGCGTCCATGTCCTGGAATCTGTGACGCACAAAATGCCCCGGCTCGACCTCGACGGGCAAGCCCGCCGGCTTGCGCGCCAGCGCCCGCACCTTTTCGATGTTCTGGGCAAACGCCCTGCCCCCATCCGCATCGGCAACAAAGCGGACATTGGGGTCTGGCACGGCCGAGAGCAGCACCTTGGTATAGGCATGTTGCGGATTGGAAATAACGCTGTCCGAGGGCCCCCACTCGACCACCTGCCCACCGAACATTACCGCGGTGTCCTCAGCCAGATAATGGGCGGTGGCGATATCGTGGGTAATGTAGAGGAATGTGATGCCGCGCTCGGCCTTCATGCGTTGCATCAGGCCCAGCACCGATTTGCGGATCGACACGTCGAGCATGGAGGTGGGCTCGTCCGCAACGATCAGTTCGGCCCCCACCGCAAGCGCCCGGGCCAGATTGACCCGCTGGCGCTGGCCGCCCGACAGTTCGTGCGGATATTTTTCCAGCGTCACGGCGGGGTCCAGTTCCACATCGGCCAGAACGCCCCGCACCGCATCGGCCAGCCCGCTGCCGCCAAGCTTTTTGTGCAGTTTGAGCGGGCGTTCGAGGTGGTGACGGATGGTATGGGCCGGATTGAGCGCGGCAAACGGGTCCTGAAACACCATCTGCACGGCCTGCGAATAGGCAAGTTCCTCGGCGCGCCCCTTGATATCGGCAATGTTGCGGCCCTTGAACCTCACCTGGCCTTCAGAAAGCTGAAACAACCGGGTGACGGCCCGCCCGATTGTCGATTTGCCCGAGCCCGATTCACCAACGATGGCAAGGGCCCTGCCCTTTTCAACGCTCAGCGAGACATTGCGCATGGCAACGACCTCCTTGGCGGCGCCGAACATGGGCTTGAGATGAAAGACTTTCGAGGCGTTGTCGATTTCGAGAAGCGGTGCGTCAGACATCAACTTGCCTCCCTCACTGCGATCTTTGGCATCGCATCCCAGAGCTTGCGCGTGTAGTCGTGCTGCGGATCGGAAACGATGGCGGCGGTCGGCGCGTGTTCGACGATCTCGCCCTCGAGCATTACGGCGATCCGATCGGCAAACTGGCTCATCAGCGCCAGATCATGGGTTATGAACAGGATCGAGAACCCGAACTGCGCCTTGAGCGCCATGATTTCCTGCAGGATTTCGCGCTGCACCACCACATCGAGCGCCGTGGTGGGCTCGTCCATGATGATCAGCTTGGGGTTGAGCGCCAGCGCCATGGTCAGCACCACCCGCTGGCGCATGCCGCCCGAAAGCTGGTGCGGGTAATCGTCGAGCCGTGCGGCGGGGATGCCGACAAGAGCCAACAGCTCTTCGGCCCGCGCCCGGATTTCCGGCCGTGAAAGGCCAGTGTGCCGCGCCAGCATGTCACGGAACTGCTCGAACAGGGTCAGCACCGGATTGAGCGAGTTCATCGCGCTTTGAAACACCATGGACACCGACGACCAGCGCCATTTTTCCAGTTTGGCGGCCGGCATGGCCAGCACATCGGTGCCATCGATCGTAATGGAGCCCTTGGAGATGATGGCGGGCGGGCGGTGCAGGCGCATCAGGGAAAAGGCGATCGTCGATTTCCCCGAACCCGATTCTCCGGCCAGCCCCATCACCTCGCCCTGCCCGATATCGAAATCGACGTTCCTGACGGCGGTGAACAACCCCTTGCCGGTGAGATAATCGACCTGCAAGCCGCGAACCGAAACCAGTGCTCTCATTGTGCTGCCTCCAGCTTGCCGGCCGCGCGCTGACGGTCGAGCTTTTCCTGCGCTTTGGCGGCCGCCGCTATGGTACCGAGCGTGCGCAGCCGCGGGTTGGAGATTTCATCGACCCCGAAATTGAGAAGCGAGAGCCCGATGCCGATGCCCGCCACCGCAACGGCCGGGGCCAGCACTTCCCACCACGCCCCCACGGTGATCGCCGATGAATTCTGGGCATGGTAGAGCATGGTGCCCCACGACACCGACATGGGATTGCCCAGGCCCAGAAATTCCAGCGTCGCCTGGGTGATGATGGTGTAGGTCACCGAACCGATGAAATTGAACCCTATGATCGAGAGCAGGTTGGGCAGCAATTCCACAAAGATCATCCGGTGGGCCGGCTCGCCGATCAACTCGGACGCCTGGATATATTCGCGCTGGCGCAAGGTCATTGTCTGGGCGCGCGTCACCCGCGCGCCCCATGCCCATGAGGTCACCCCGATGATGATGGCGATGACGACGGGTGAGGTCTGGCCAACGAAGGCGGCGATCACCAAGAGCAGCGGCAGTTGGGGAATGACGAGCACGACATTGGTGCAGAAATTGATGATCTCGTCGATAACGCCCCCGAAATAGCCCGCGGCAATGCCCAAAACGGTGCCGATCATCACCACCAGCAGCCCGGCGAAAAACCCTACGGCCAGCGAGGTGCGCGTGCCATAGACCAGTTGCGAAAAGACGTCGCGTCCCATCCGGGTCGTGCCCATCAGCGCCTCGCCATCGGGGGGCGTATGGGGGCGGCCCACCCGCGCCATGGGATCGGCGCCCAGGATCATCGGCCCGAAAACGGCGACCAGGACATAGGCGAGCACGATCAGCAGGCCGAAGGCCGCCTTTCGGTTGCGCAGAAAAACCTTGAGGGTTTCAACCATGATCTCAGGCCCTCCGCAGACGCGGGTCGAGCAGCACATAGGCCAGATCGACGATGAGGTTTGCCGTCAGGATCGCCAGCGTCATGATGAGCAGCTGGCCCTGGATGAGCGGGTAATCGCGGGTGACGATGCCGATATAGAGCGTCTGGCCGAGGCCGGGATAGTTGAACACCACCTCGGTGACCAGCGAGCCGCCAAGGATTGCGCCCAGCGTCAGCCCCAGCGACGTGACCGAAGGCAGGAGCGCGTTGCGGGCCGCGTAGTTGAACTTGACCCGGCGTTCCGACAGCCCCTTGGCCAGGCCCATGATCACATGGTCCTCGCCGAGCTGGCCGATCATGTTGTTGCGCATGGTGACCAGATAGCCGCCCACGAAAACGATCATCAGCGAGATGACCGGCATCAGGCCGTGGACGAAGACCGAGCTGATGTAGGTCCAGGTAAAGCCTGGGTCCAGGCTGGGATTGAAGGCATATCCGGTCGGCAGCCAGCGCAGGGCAACGCCGAAAACGAACAATGCGACAATGGCGATCACAACCGGCGGAATGGCCTGCAGGGCCAGCGACGCGGGGGTGATGATGGCATCGAACGCCCCGCCGCGCTTCCAGGCGGCAAAAATGCCCATCAACGTGCCGATGGCAAAGGCCAGCACCGTCGCGCACCCGGCCAGAAGCAGCGTCCAGGGCAGCGCATAGCCGAGCCGCTCGTTGACCGTCTGGGGATAAAACCGGATCGAATAGCCGAAATCGCCGGTAAACACCGATTTGAGATAGGAGAAATACTGCTCGTGCAGCGGACCTGTGGCAAACCCGAAGGTTTCGATCAGCGCGGCCCGCGCTTCGGGCGGGATCGTCGTTTGCGACTGGGCAAACATGATGTCGATGGGATTGCCGGGCATCAGCCGCGGCAGAATGAAATTGATGGTGGCCGCAACGAAGAATGCGGCGATGTAAAAGCCCAGTCGGCGCAGGACGAAAGCCATTCTTTCTCTCCGCTACGAGGATGAGATGACGCGGCCCGAAGGCCGCGTCACAGAGATGTCGGAGCAAGGATCAGTCTTCGACCGGGCGCAGGGCGAGCAGGTGCAGCAGCCGCTCGGGAACGCCCGAATAATCGACCGGGCGCGCCACGGGGTTGTCAGCGTTGAAAAACCCGGTGAACCGCGTGGTGTTGTACTCGTACCAGAGCGGATTATCGAACACCCAGACCACCGGCATGTCCTCGGCGACCAGCATCTGGATTTCGTTCATGAACTCCTGCTGCTCGTCGGGATCGATGGTTGTGTTGAACGCATCGAGGGCTTCGTCGAGCTCGGGGTTGGAGTAGCGGGCCGACTGGAAGCGGCTCTGCCCGATATGGCGCGAATGGAGCGCCTGGTCGAGGAAGTAGTGCGGGGTAACGCCCGTGGTGACCGAGTTGATCGCCGCTTCGTAATCGCCGGCGATGAGCTGATCGGTCCAGGCCGGGCTTTCCGGGGTCTGCATGGTGGCGTTGATGCCGAGCGCGTTCAGGCCCTCGACAGCGAGTTGGACCGTATTGACCCAGTCGGTCCAGCCATTGGGAACGATGATGTCGAATGCGATCGGCTCGCCGCTCGGGCTGTCGATGAACCCGTCGCCATCGGCATCGGCATAACCGGCTTCCTCGAGGATCGCCTGTGCGCCCTCGATATCGAACTCGGTGTACTGGCCGTATTCGACTTCGACCTCGGGGTTGTTCCAGGTGTGATAGGCGCGTCCAAGGCCCGAGGGATAGTCGTTGACGGTGGGATAGCCGTAGCCGGCGATATCGACCATCGCTTCGCGGTCCATGGCCATGGAAAAGGCGCGGCGGAACGCAACATCGTTGAACGCTTCATTGAGGCCGGGGTCTTCGGTGGTCATGTTGAGCGAGAAATAGACCGGCGAACCCGAGGGGAACCAGTAGCCGTGATGGTCGGGGTCGAGCCCGACATAGGTGCGCTCGATATCGGGCAGGAACGAGCCGAACCAGTCAAGCTCGCCATTGGCGGCCGCGGCCAGAACCTGATCGTTGTTGGCAAGCTGAGGCAGACGCAGGCAATCGACGTGCAGGCTTTCGGCATCCCAGTATTCGGGGTTGCGGCACTGGATGTATTCCTGCGGGGTGAACCGCTCGATCTCGGACATGGCGCCCGAGGCGACATGGTCGGGATTGGTGTAAGTCACCGGGTCTTCGACCTCGGCCCACACATGTTCGGGGACCGCATAGACCTGGACGAGCTGGTAGATCAGCCCGGCATCGACTTCGGTGAGCTTGAACTCGATGGTGCGATCGTCGGTGGCCGTGACGCTTTCGAGCTTGGGCCAGACCGCGCGGGTATCGAGCGCGGGAAAGTCCTTGATGAGGTTGAAGGTGAACGCCACGTCGTTTGCCGTGAGCGGCTCGCCATCCGACCAGCTCAGGCCCTCGCGCAGGGTGAAGGTGAGGGTCAAGAGATCGTCGGAATACTCATACGATTCCGCCAGCCGGTATTCCGGCGTGCCGCCCTGCAGGGCGTTGAAGATCACCAGCGGCTCGTACATGAAATCGATGACCGTCGGCAGCACGGTCGTTGTGTTGAACGGGTTGTAATTTTCGACCCAGGCCGTCAATTGCTGGGGCACCATGGTGAGGATGGCGCGGTCGTCGTCCTGGGCCTGGGCCAGGCCGGCCGGCAGGATCAGAACGCTGGCAAGCAGCGCCCCTTTCAAGAAAGTGGTCGTCATTGAGTGTTGAGCTCCCTCCAGTTGCACCACGGCCCCTTCGCCGCGGCTGACAGATATTCCCTCCCCGACAGCAAATGCGCCGGGATACGCCGAAAAGCGTGGGGACCATTGGGGCTGGTAAGGGAGGGTTCTGTCACGGGTGCTTTTCCGTCAATTGCGCACCCAAAACCGGCAAAACCGTCAAAATCGACGTTAAGGGGTGTGACCGGCTTTATGTATTGTACCATCCCCATATGAATAGACGATGTCACAGGTTCGGGCGAGGGGCTCTGCCTGGGCCGGGGAAAGGGAGAAACGACGATGGGCGCGTTTGGGCTGGCACCGAAGGGTTTCCGCGGCCGCCTGTTTGCGATTCTGATCGCCATCACCACCATTCCACTGGTTTTGACCGCAACCGTCTTCTTTTCCATCCTCAACGCCAATGTCGAAGAGGAAACCTTTGCCCGCCTCGCCTTCGTGCGCGACGCCAAACGCTCCGAACTCGACCAATACCTGACCTTTGCCTTCCGGCAGGCCGATTCGCTGACCAAATCGAACGCCGTGCGCTATTCCATCGGCGATTTTTATGGCTTTTCCTATGCCTTCCGCCAGATCGACCCCGATCCCGAGCAAGCCCGCAACGTGCTCCAGGCCATTTTCGGCATCAATGGCCAGGCCCCGGCCAGCGACGGGGTGTTTTCACCCGACACCGACGCGATGGTCTCCAACGCGCTCGAATACGCCAACGCCCACCAGCGCTTCCACGAGGAATATTCGAGCTTTATCCGCTCGGCCGAATTCGACAATCTCTATCTGGTCAACACCGACGGACGGGTCGTCTATTCGGTCGAAAAGGACGCCTATCTCGGTGGCGATCTCGATGGGGGGATGGCCGAAACAGCGCTCGGGCAACTGGCCGCAGCGACCCTTGAGGGCTCTGAAACCATCCGGGTAACCGATTTTGCGCTCGATCCGCAGACCGGGACATTTGGCGCCTATGTCGCCGTTCGGGTGGAATTTTACCAGCGCCCGCGCGGCGTAGCGATCTTCCGCCTACCGGCCAGCGGCGTCGGTGCCATCGTCCAGTCCCAGCAAGAAGAGACCGGCAATTTTTTCATGATCGCCGGCAACGGATTGCTGGTTTCCGCGCCGGAGGACTATGCCCTTCCCATCGGTGCGACCGTTCCGACGCCACACCAGGGCCAGCCCGCCACATCCACCGCCCTTATCGGCGACGGCCTGTCGGGCGGCGCAGCACTGTCGGCCTGGGGGCCCGTCCAATTCGGAGACACCCAATGGGCGCTGCTTGCCGAAGTGCCCACCCGCAGCGCCTTTGCCAATTCCGAGGCGCTGACACGGTTTGTCCTGATGATCGCCGCCATCGCGCTGCCCATCCTGTTCTGGGTGGCATATCTGCTCTCGCGCACCATGACCGCGCCGCTGCAAAAGCTGACCGAAGTGGCCGAATCGATTGCCGCTGGCGATCTGGAACGAACCATGCCCAGCGTGGAAAGACCGACCGAATTGGGCCGGCTGGCCGAGAGCTTCAAGCGCATGCGCGACGCCATCCGCGCCCAGCTATCCCTGATCGGGCAGAAGAATGTCGAGCTGGAGCGCCACGTCAGACTGATCGAGGAAAAGAACGCTGCGCTCGAAGAGGCCGACCGGCTCAAAGACACGTTCGTCGCCAACACCAGCCACGAATTGCGCACCCCATTGAACGGCATCATCGGCATTTCCGAAACACTCTCGGCCGGTGCCGTTGGCGAATTGACCCCGCCCCAGCGCAGCCAGCTCGACCTCATCAGCTTTTCGGCCCGCCGCCTGTCGCGGCTGGTCGATGACCTGATCGATATCTACCGCATCCGTCAGGGCCGCATGCGCCTCGATATCCACCCGGTCCACGTGGCGACCTCGATCCGCAACGTCATGCAACTGGCCGAACCGCTGCTGCGCGGCGAGCCGGTGACGCTCGACGTCGATATCCCCGAAACCATTCCCTATGTGATGGCCGACCCGGTGCGCTTCGAGCAGGTGCTCTACAACCTCCTGGGCAATGCCATCAAATACACCGACCAGGGCGCGATCTCGATCACCGCATGGCGGGCCGGCGACACCGTCGCCGTGGCCGTCACCGATACGGGCGTCGGCATTGCGCCCGACAGTCTCGAGCGCATCTTCCAGCCGCTCGAACGCGGCGAAAGCCCCGAAATGATCGCCAAGCCCGGCGGTGCCGGACTGGGCCTGACCATCGCGCGGCAACTGGCCAGCGCCATGCACGGCAGGCTCGCCGCGCAATCGGATTTGGGCAAGGGATCGCGCTTCGTGCTCGAAGTCCCGGTCGCCGAAACCGAGGCGACCGAAGCGGAAATCCTGACCTATGGCGAGCGCAGCGAGGGCCTGCGCGAAACCATGGGCATGCTTTTGGCCGACAGCGCCGAAATGAACTCCGCCAATGCAAACGAGGCGCCGATGATCCTCGTTGTCGATGACGAGCCGATCAACATTCAGGTCTTGCGCAACGTGCTCGCGCCCCAGGGCTATATCGTGCGCGCCGCCGAAAATGGCATGGACGCGCTGACCGCGATTGAAAATCACAAGCCCGACCTCGTGGTGCTCGACGTGATGATGCCGCAAATGGGCGGGCTTGAAGTCGCCAAGCGCCTGCGCGACCGCTACGGGCTGCTCGACCTGCCCATCATCATGGTCACCGCCCGTTCGCGCACCCGCGACGTGATCGCCGGGTTCGAGCACGGCGCCAACGACTATGTGGTCAAGCCCTTCGTCAAGGACGAGCTTCTGGCCCGTATCGCGACGCTCCTCGAAGCCGGACGCGCCCGTGGCACGGCACGCGAAAATATCGAACTCAAATCGGAAATCGAGCGCCGCGTGCAGGTCGAAGACGCCCTGCGGCTTTCCCAGCAACGCATGGCACGGCTGCTCGATACGCTCGAAGCGGGCCTGCTCGGGGTCAGTGAGACCGGCCGCATCACCTACGCCAATCAGGCCGCAGCCGTGCTCGCCGGCCGCGTCATCGATCCGGGCAAGACGCTGCTGAGCGATCTTTTGACCCCCACAATGGTCGACGCCATGACCCGCACGATTGCCGATGAAGGCCGCGTGGCGCTCGACGATGTGCCCATGGGCAGCTCGGGCAATCCCGTCCTGCTCAACGCCTTCGAGATCGAGGCCGACGCGGGCGGCGGCTTTGCGCTGGTCATCACCCCCGACACCGCGCAGACGCGCCGGCAGACCGACCATCTGGTGCGTTCGGTGCAGGGCGTTCTCGATACCGTCGGGCCGGTGCTGATCGAACAGCAGGCCATGCCCGCCAACTCCACCGCACTCGATGCAACGCCGCTCCCCGGCAAGGAAGTCTATCGCGAAACCATTGTGGCGGTGATGACCCAATCGATTGCCCTGTGGCGCCGCGCCAAGGGCGGCTCCAAGATCGACTTCGCCGAAAAAAGCGGCATCTGGCGGGTCAATCTCGACCGCTCCTCGCTGCAGGCGAGAACGCTCGACAAATATCTGCTGATCGAAACCCTGCCCGCCAACCCCCGCTGGCGCGACGTGATCCAGACCGCCGAGTTCGTGCTGGCCGACATCGAAGCCCAGATCGACCAGAACGCTGAATTCGCCGCCCAATACGAAAATCTGCGCACCCTGGCCCAGACTCTGCGCGACCTGGTGCGCGAACACATTCTCCCCAAGCCCCGGGGAGAAACCGAACCGGCAGGCGCCCAGGACGCCTGACCGAACCGCCCCAAAACCTCCGAATTTTTGTAAAGGCTGTCACCATGCCCACGCCCTCGTTCCGCCTCGAAGCGGACTGGAACCCCGAAATCGCGACGCCAGGCCAGCTCAAGATGACGCTGATCAACACCGGGCAGGAGCCGGTGGAAGGCTTCGCCCTTGGCGTCACCTCGCTGTTCCGCATCAAGCCCGACAGCCCTATCGACGGCGCAAGGCTGCTCGAGCAATTGTCCAATTACCATCTGCTCGCTCCCGCAGAGGGCTTCGTTCTCGAACCTGGCGGACGCTGGGAGATTGCGGCAAAACAGATTTCCCACACCCTGCGGCATTACACCTATGGGCCGAAATCGGCTGCCGTGACCCTGGCCGACGGCACTATGGTGTTGCCCGAAATAGCGCCAATGACGCTGAAGGGCGAGGCGGGCACCCCCACCATAGCTCACCCGGCCCGCCAGCCCTTGCCTGAAGGCGAAACGACGATCAGCGTCATCCCCTTCCCCGCCGCCGTGGAGGTCACCGGGAATTTGGTGCCGGCCATGATCGGCTTTGGTGAAGGGCCCGAACTCGCCTATAATTCATACGAGGTCACAGCCGATCTGGCCCGCCGCCTGTTTCCCGGCGAAACCCTGTTCGGCGACGGATTGCCCATCCAATGCCTGACCGAAGCGCGGCTCACAGACGGCGCCTACGAGATCGTGTTTGGAGAAACCGTGACCCTGAGAGCCGGCGATGCCGACGGTTTCCAATACGGCTTTATCACCCTCGCGCAGATGCTGCGCGGCGCGCAAAAACATCCAGAAGATTTCATCTTCCCGACGTCGGGCACGATATCGGACGCCCCGCGATTTGGATGGCGCGGCAGCCATCTCGACGTGGCGCGTCAGGTGTACACAACCGACGAGATCATCGCTTTTCTCGACACCATGGCCTGGAACAAGCTCAACCGTTTCCACATCCACCTCAACGATGACGAGGGCTGGCGGCTCGATGTGCCCGACTATCCCGAACTTGCCGACAAGGCCGCATGGCGCGGCCCCGGCGAAATCCTCCCGCCCCTGCTCGGTTCACCCTTTGAACGGCACGGGCTGGTCTATCGCGCCGCCGACGTGACGGCGATGGTCGAACACGGGCTGAGCCTGGGGATCCAGACCATCCCCGAAATCGACATTCCCGGCCATTGCTATTGCGTGCTCAAGGCCCTGCCCCACCTCGCCGATCCCGAAGAAACCGGCATCTACCGCTCGGTGCAGTATTTCCCCAACAACGCGCTCAATCCCGCGTTGGACGAAACCTATAAATTTCTTGAAGCGGTCATCAGGACGCTGGTCGAATTGTTTCCGGCCAAATGGATCCACATCGGTGGCGACGAGGTGGCCGACGAGGCATGGGCCGGTTCGCCCCAGGCGAAATCCCTGCAGGGACCGAACGGCTGGCAGGGCACGTTCGCGCTTCAGAGCCATTTCCTCAAACAGATCCAGTCGCTGCTGAAAAAATACGGCAAGGACACCGGCGCCTGGGAAGAGGCGGCGCTGGGCGGCGGGGTCGACCAGGACCGCTCCTACCTCGTTGCCTGGAAGAAATCGGAAAGCGGACGCGATCTGGCGCTGGCCGGCTATGACGTGGTGCTGGCCCCGGCCGAACACGCCTATTTCGACATGGCCCAATCGACCGAGTGGTGGGAGCCGGGCGCCAGTTGGGCGGGCACGGTGTCGGTCGAGACCTGTTACGCCTTCGATCCGGCTCACGATTGGCCTGCCGAGGTGCAGGACAAGCTGATCGGCGTCCAGTCATGCCTGTGGAGCGAAAACCTCGCCAATCGGGCCCTGTTCGATCATCTGACATACCCGCGCCTGTCGGCCATCGCCGAAACCGCCTGGAGCCCGCGCGAGACCAAGGATTTCACCCGCTTCATGGCCATCCAGACCCTGATGCCCAGAGCACGGCTTGGCTGACGACATCCCGGCTGCGGCCCTGCTTGTGCCGCAGCCGCGATCATTTGCGCGATAAGGGTGTTATTGCGCGCTCTAACGGATCGAGATCAGCCCGGAAAAGTTCAGGCGACGCTGTGCTGGGCGGCCTTGAGCGTATTGGCCATCAGCATGGCAATCGTCATCGGCCCCACCCCGCCCGGCACCGGGGTGATCGCCCCGGCGCGTTCTGACGCGGCAGCGAAATCGACATCGCCGACCAGCCGGGTCTTGCCCTCGCCCTTTTCGGGCGCGGCGATGCGGTTGATGCCCACATCGATCACCGTGGCGCCGGGCTTGATCCAGTCACCCTTGATGAACTCCGGGCGCCCGATGGCGGCAACCACGATATCGGCGCTGGCGCAAAGGGCGGGCAGATCGCGCGTGCGCGAATGGGCGATGGTGACCGTGGCGTTGGCGTGCTGAAGCAGCGCGGCGACCGGACGCCCGACAAGGTTGGATCGACCGACAACGACGGCCGTCAGCCCCGAAATCCCTTCGTTATGGACGGTTTCGAGCAGTTCCATGCAGCCCTTGGGCGTGCAGGGCACCAAAGTCTTGTCGACCTGGCCCGAGGCCAGCCGGCCGATGGAGATATCATGCAGTCCATCCACATCCTTGGCCGGATCGAGCGCGCCGATGGTGGTGCGTTCGTCAAGATGACCCGGCAGCGGCAATTGCACGAGAATGCCGTGGATGGCCGGATCGGCATTGAGCGTGCCGATCACGGCCAAAAGCTCGTCCTGGGTGGTGTCGGCGGCAAGGGTGTGCTGGACCGAATGGAACCCGCATTCCCTGGCCATCCGGCCTTTTGAGGCGACATAGACCTGGCTCGCTGCATCCTCGCCGACCAGAACGACCGCCAGACCGGGCGGCACCCCGTTGGCGGCGCTAAACGCTTCAGCGCCCGCCTTGACCTTTTCGATTGCCGAAGCGGCAACGGCCTTGCCATCGATGATCGTTGCGGTCATGGCGACCTCCTTTAAGCGAAAACGACTGTCTTGTGCCCGTTGAGCATGACGCGGTTTTCCAGATGGCTCTTGACCGCCCGACCCAGAACCCGGCTCTCGATATCGCGGCCCACCGCGATCAGATCGTCCGGGCTCATGGCATGGGTCACCCGCGCGGTTTCCTGCTCGATGATGGGGCCTTCATCGAGATCTGGGGTGACGTAATGGGCCGTCGCGCCGATGATTTTGACGCCGCGCTCATGGGCCTGATGATAGGGCTTTGCGCCCTTGAACGAGGGCAGAAACGAATGATGGATATTGATGATCTTGCCGAACAGGCGCGTTGAAAGCTGGTCGGAGAGGATCTGCATGTAGCGCGCCAGAACAACGAGATCGGCATCGGCCGCCTTGATGATCTTGAGCACCTCGGCTTCCTGTTCGGCCTTTTCTCCCCTGACCACAGGAAGATGATAGAACGGAACACCTTCCGCCTCGGCGATCGGGCGCGCCGCCTCATGATTGGACACGATCGCGGCAACCTCGGCCCGCAGCGCACCAACCTTGATCTGGTAGAGCAGATGGAGCAGCGCGTGGTCGAATTTGGAGACCAGAATGACGATGCGCGGCACCCGCGCCGCATCGACGACAGCGGCCTTCATCTCGAACCGCTCGATCACCGGCTTGAGCGCGCGCTCGACTGCGTCCTTGTCCACGCCATCGGGCGCCGTGAACCCGATGCGCATGAAGAACTTGTCGGTGTCCTTGTCCCAGAACTGATTGGATTCGGCGATATTGGCACCCAATCCGAACAATTCGCTCGTCACACCGGCAACGATCCCGGGCTTGTCGGCACAGGACAAAGTGAGGATGAAATCGTGCATGCGCGGATCGGCCCCCGAAGGCTAGGATTTAGCGGGGTTCATAAGGGGTTGGAGGCCTGATGTCGAGACGGCAGGTTACCCCGCCGCCTTCTCGCTTGACGGAATGTAATTGAGCACCGGCCCCAGCCAGCGCTCGATTTCCTCGATGGCCATGCCCTTGCGGCGGGCATAGTCCTCGACCTGATCGCGTTCGACCTTGGCAACGCCGAAATAATAGCTTTGCGGATGGGCGAAATACAGCCCCGACACCGACGAGCCCGGCCACATGGCATAGCTTTCGGTGAGTTTGACCCCGATTTCGGCTTCCACGTCGAGCAACTCGAACAGCGTTGTCTTTTCGGTGTGGTCGGGCTGGGCCGGATAACCCGGCGCCGGGCGGATGCCCTGATAGGGCTCGCCGATCAATTCTTCTGGCGCATAGCTTTCCTCGGCATAGCCCCACAGCTCGGTCCGCACCATTTCGTGCAACCGCTCGGCAAAGGCTTCGGCGAACCGGTCGGCCAGCGCCTTGACGAGAATCGAGGAGTAATTGTCGTTCTCCTCGTCGAACTTGTCGGCGATGGCGATTTCCTCGAACCCCGCCGTAACGCAGAACCCGCCGATATAGTCGGGCGTGCCCGCCTCGGCCATGAAATCGGCCAGCGCCAGGTTGGCCTTGTCGCCCGATTTGCCAAGCTGCTGGCGCAGGGTGAAAAATTTCGCCAATTCGTCGGACCGGCTTTCATCGGTGAAAAGCTGCACATCGTCCCCGGACCGGTTGGCCGGCCAGAACCCGACAACGGCCTTGGGCGTGAACCAGTTTTCATCGATGATGCGCTTGAGCATGATTTTCGCGTCGGCGAAAAGCTGTTGGGCCGCTTCGCCCTGGCGCGGGTCGTCGAGGATTTTGGGGTAAACGCCCTTGAACTCCCAGGCCTGAAAGAACGGCGTCCAGTCAATATATTTGGCCAGATCGGCCAGATCCCAATCCTGGAAGGTCTTTGTGCCCAGAAACGAGGGCGCCTTTGGCGTGTAGTTCGACCAGTCGGGCTTGAACCCGTTGTCGCGCGCCGCGGCAAGCGAGATGCGCTTTTTGTCGGCCTCGCCCTTGCGGTGCTTTTCAGCGACCGTTTCGTATTCCTGGCGGATCGTCTTGACGTAATCGTTGGCCGCCTCTTTCGAAAGCAGCTTGGAGACCACGTTCACCGCCAGCGAAGCGTCCTTCACATAGATGGTCGAGCCGCGATTGTAGCGCGGGTTGATCTTGACCGCCGTATGCACGCGCGACGTCGTCGCTCCGCCGATCATCAGCGGGATGTCAAAGCCCTCGCGCTCCATCTCGGCCGCCACATGCACCATCTCGTCAAGCGAGGGGGTGATCAGCCCCGAAAGCCCGATCACGTCCACGTTCTGCTCGCGGGCGGTATCGAGAATCTTCTGGGTCGGTACCATGACGCCCAGGTCGATGATCTCGTAATTGTTGCAGGCCAGAACCACGCCCACGATGTTCTTGCCGATATCGTGGACATCGCCCTTGACCGTCGCCATCAGGATCTTGCCCGCGCTCTGGCGCTGGCCATCGGCCTCCGCTTCCATGAACGGCAACAGATACGCCACCGCCTGCTTCATGACGCGCGCCGATTTGACCACCTGCGGCAGGAACATCTTGCCCGCGCCGAACAGCTCGCCAACGATGTTCATGCCGTCCATCAGCGGGCCTTCGATCACATGCAGCGGACGCACGGCACCCTGGCGCGCTTCTTCGGTATCGGCCTCGATATATTCGGTGATGCCGTTGACCAGGGCGTGCGAAATCCGCTCCCCGACCGGCTTTTCGCGCCAGCTTAGATCCTTGGCCCTGGCTTCCTTGCCACCCTGCCCCTTATAGCGTTCGGCAAGATCGAGCATGCGCTCGGTGGAATCGGACCGCCGGTTGAGCACCACGTCCTCGCACGCTTCACGCAATTCGGGATCGATCGATTCATAAACCGCGAGCTGGCCGGCGTTGACGATGCCCATATCCATGCCGACCTTGATGGCGTGGTAAAGGAACACCGCGTGCATGGCCTCGCGCACCGGCTCGTTGCCACGGAACGAGAACGAAAGGTTCGAAACGCCGCCCGAAATATGCACATGGGGCAGGGTTTCGGTGATTTCCTTTGTCGCTTCGATAAAATCGACGCCGTAATTGTCGTGCTCCTCGATGCCGGTCGCCACAGCGAAGATATTGGGATCGAAGATGATGTCCTCGGGCGGGAACCCGACCTCGTCGACAAGGATGCGATAGGCGCGCGTACAGATTTCAACCTTGCGCTCTTTGGTATCGGCCTGCCCGTCCTCGTCGAACGCCATGACGACGACGGCAGCGCCGTAAAGCCGGCAGAGCCGGGCCTGTTCGCG